>CAYMUV010000008.1:0-5702 GCA_964393855.1 uncultured Nitratifractor sp. | reverse complement strand
AAAAGTTGCTAAAAATATATTAAAACAAAAAACTAAAAAAGTTTCAGATAATAAGAAAATTGCTAAATTATCTAAACACAATATAGATACAAAAAAATTACATATATCTAAAAAAGATAGATTAAAAAAAGTACATTCTAAAAATAAGAGTAAAAATAAAATTGCACTAAAATCTAGAGATAAAAAAATAAACAAACAATACAAAGTTAATTTAAAAACAAAAATGGCTAAAAAAACCTCTAATAAAAGTAAAAAGATTGCTTTAAAAAATATGAGTATAAAACATAAAGCTAAAAAAAATATATTAGCAGAGAAAAAGGCTCTTAATTCTAAAATTGTATCTCATTTAAAAAATAGCAAAAAGAGCCTAAAAAGAGCTAGAAAATATAAAAATAGAAAAAGATTAAATGAGTATATTGTTAAAAGAAATGAGAGCTTAGCTACTAAAAAAAGATCAAAACATAAAAAAAGAATAAGAGTTACTGCAACTGCTTATACTTCACATAGAAACCAGACAGACAGAACACCATTTTTAGCTGCTTGGAATAACCGAATAAGACCAGGCATGAAAATTATTGCAGTATCTCATGACTTAATTAGAAAGTATGGCCTAACTAATGGAGTAAGAGTTAAAATTAAAGGGCTTAAAGGTTATTATGTAGTTCGTGATAAAATGAATAAAAGATTTAGAAACAGAGTAGATTTATATATGGGCGTTAATAAAAGAAGAGCCTTAAGATGGGGTAAAAGAAGAATTACTATAGTTTGGTAGTTTAAGATGTGCGATAAATCGCACTTCTTGTTAGCCAAAAAATTTATTATGCTCTATTTTTATACATAGATTTTGAACTACATTTATATTATTATCTTTTGCTTTTTGTGCTGCTTCGTTGTTTACAATGCCAAGTTGAGTCCAAAGAACATCTACATCGCCTCTTTCTATGCAAGCATCGGCAATTGCATCTATAGCATTTGGCTTTCTGAAACAGACTACAATATCTACTTTTTTATCTATCTCTTTTAGCGAACGATATACTTTTTGTCCTAATATTTCATCCTCTTTTGGATATATAGGAAAAACATTATAGCCTGCATTTATCATATATTTTGTAACTTTATTGCTATCTTTTTCTGGGTTTGGTGATGCTCCTACTATAGCAATATTCTTAAATTTTGTTAAATACTCTTTAATATCTGCATCATTTGAGTTAACAGTTGGTAATGGACATTCCATACTTTATCCTTTTAGTGGTATAATTCGTAAATTTTAGCATATATTAGAGGAAAATAAGATGATATCACTAGAAAAAATAGAAAAAGCTGCCAAAAGATTGGAAAATATTGCACAAAATACACCTTTGGCGTATGCACCAATTCTTAGTGAAAAGAGTGGCTATAATATCTATTTAAAAAAAGATAATTTGCAAGTAACTGGTTCTTTTAAATTAAGAGGAGCATTTAATAAAATTGCTACACTAATAGAAGATGGTGATAAAAGAGGTGTAGTTGCTGCTAGTGCAGGCAATCATGCTCAAGGTGTTGCTTATGCATCTAAGCACTTTGGAATTGATGCTACTATTTTTATGCCAGATGCTACTCCACTAAATAAGGTTCAAGGTGTTAAATCTAATGGTGCAAATGTTGTTTTAAAGGGTTCTAATTATGACGAAGCATATATGTATGCGATAGAGTATGCTAAAAGTAATAATCTCTCTTTTGTGCATCCATTTGCAGATGATGAAGTTATAGCAGGGCAGGGAAGTATATTTTTAGAAGTTTATAAAGAGATAGATAATTTAGATGCTATTATAGTTCCTGTTGGAGGTGGAGGTTTAATAAGTGGTATCGCTACGGCTGCTAAAGAGTTAAATCCTAAAATCAAAGTAATAGGTGTAGCAGCAGCTGGTGCACCAGCAATGGCAAACTCTTTTAAAGAAGGAAAAGCTTTAAATACAGATAGTGTTAAAACAATTGCAGATGGTATTGCTGTTAAGAATACTTCAGAATTTACTTTAAATTATATATCTAAGCTTGTGGATGATATAAAATTAGTATGTGAAGATGAGATTGCAAGTGCTATTTTATTTTTATTAGAGAGACAAAAAGTTTTAGTAGAGGGTGCAGGAGCAGTAGGAGTGGCTGCACTTTTACATAAACATATAGAGCTAGAGCCTAATGCAAATGTTTGCATAGTTTTAAGTGGTGGAAATATCGATGTTACAATGCTTAATTTAATTATAGAAAAGGGTTTACTAAAATCTTATAGAAAGATGAAGTTAGTAGTTACACTAATAGATAAACCTGGAGCATTAGAGGAGTTTTCTAGTTTAATGAGAAAAGTTAGTGCCAATATTGTTCATATAGGTTACGATAGAACCTCTACAGATTTAGAGTTTGGAGATGCTCATGTATCGGTTTCATTAGAGACAAAAGGTGAACATCATCAAGAAAAAATTAGAGATATTTTAAGAGAGTATGGGTATAGTTTTAGAGAAGAGCATTAAGCCTTTTATAAAACTATCAATTAATATTTATTTAAAATAGAATCTAAGTAAACAATATATTTTAGTTAATTTTGATAGATTAGATTAATTTGAGTTTATATAAAGTCTTAAGTTTATTTACAACCCCAAATAAAGGGTTATAAATAGAGTTGAATTATTTTAAAGTAGAGATATACTCTGCAACTGCTTTGATATCTTCGTCGCTTAAGCCTTTTACTTGACCATTCATAAGCATACCCATACCAGCTACATTTCTAGTACCTGCTTTATACTCAGAAATTTTCTTTTCTAAGTCTGCAACTGCTTGACCACCAATAATTTCTGATTTACCAAGAGCTTTAGTGTGTCCATCTGCACCGTGACAACTAACACATTTAGCAAATACTGCTTTACCTTTATCATTACCACCAGTAGCAGCTTCAGTTGCTTTTGCTGCTGTATCTTTTGCAGCTTCTGTAGTTTTTTCAGCTACTTCTTTAGCTTTATTTACTGTTGCATCTGCAGCATCTTTAGTAGCATCTACTGCACTACTTGCAGCTTCTTTAGCTTTATCTGCTGTTGCAGCAGCTGCATCTTTAGCAGTATCTACTGCTTTACTTGCAGCCTCTTTAGTAGCATCTACTGCACTGTTTGCAGCTTCTTTAGCTTTGTCTGCTGTTGCAGCCGCCGCATCTTTAGTAGCATCTACCGCTTTGTTAGCAGTATCTTTAACAGCCTCTGTAGTTTTTTCTACAGCTGATGTAATAGCATTTTTAGCGCTATCATCTCCAGATTTGTTACCACATGCACTAAAAGTTAATACAGCAACTGCTGCTACTGAAATAATAATAGTTTTGTTCATTAAACATCCTTTTGTTAATTTGAATAGATTATTATAGCATAATTAATTTATTATACTATTAACTTTCTATTTACTTTATACAATTTTTGGCGTAACTAATTTTTTATTATTTAAAATATCTTCCCATAAATTTGGATAAGAGTACTCTTTTTGTATCTGCCTAGATAGATGTATATCTTTAATATCAATTATTCCCATCAATTTTGAGTAGGCATCTTCTCTAAAGCATTGTGCATAGCCTGTTTGTGTTTCATGTACAATAATACTATGTAGTTTTACATCTTTTTCGTTATTATTCATTGTACTTAAATTTAATATTTTATCTATTACTATAAAAAATACTCTGCTAAATTGTTCAGCAGATGGGCTAACTGGCAACTCTATCCATCTTTGGCTATGCTGTTTCATATTGTTTAGATACTCTGTACTATCTTTGCTCCATAGAGTAATTGCATGATCGAATGAATCTATAAACTCTTTAATATACAACTTTGTTAAACCAAAGTCGTAAACCATTTGTCCATTATCTAAGTAGTTAGACTCTAATAGTACTTCTACTCTATATGAGTGTCCGTGAATATTTTGGCTACATCTTTGTGTAGAGCAATCTCTAACTATATGTGCATTTTCAAATTTATACTCTTTTCTAATTATCATCTATCTCTCTAATCCTCTGGTCTCTTTTATATTATCTATGTACTCTTGCATCTGTTTGTGGAGGTTTTTATACCAATCTTTATTACTTTCATCTATATAAAATGAATCGAGATAGTGTATCTCTATTGTTCCACTATGCCCTGTTTTAATATGTTCGTTTAATACATATTTACTACCAATTATTACAACAGGTTGTACTTTTAATTTTAATTTAGATGCAACTATTTTAGCACCAGCTTTAAATGGAAGAAGTTTTTGCGATTTTGCTCTTGTTCCTTCTGGAAAAATTGCAATAGGTCTATGTTTTACTTCTATAGACTCTTTAGCATCTTTAAGTAGTTTTACTAAACCAGCTTTGCTCTCTCTATCTACTTCTATCATATCACCAAGCTTTAACACATGCCCAAACCATACAGCATCGAAGAGCTCTTTTTTTGCAACCCACCTTAAGTGTATATATTCACTTGCTTCTAATACAACAATATCCATAATTCCTTGGTGATTCATTAAAAAGAAATTTGCATCTTTGTCTCTTTTTCCATATATTTTTACTTTAGAGTTCATAAAAAAAAGTATTAACTTATTAAGCTTGTGTAGTATAACTCCTTTTTTCTTTGGAAATAGCTTCATTAAAGGTATCATTAATAGAGCTACAATAAACGATATAACAAAAGCACCCCAGTAGAATCTAATTTTTGCATATATCTTCATCTTTTATCCATCCTGATATTTTATTTTTATACTCAATTTTTGTAAAATTTTTATACTTTTTAATAACTTTAGTCTCGATTTGATTATCTATTTGTTGGCTTATTTCGCTATTTGAAGTTGGCAAAATATATAACGAAGCCCCCTCCTGAATACAAATGCTCCCTTTTGGATAGTAAATATAAGTAGCCAAAGCAATAAGTAGTATAGTAACAATTAAGTATAAAATATCTTTAGTAAATATTAACAGAAGTAAAAATATAACAATTAGCCCAATAAAGAGATATTTTTTTATTTTTTCAAAGCTTAAGTCTTTTGGATTAAGCTCTGTTGGGTCGATATAGTTGTTTTTACTTTTTAAATCGATAGTTTTTGTATCTATTTTGTTTTTAATTAAATTGTAATATGTAATATCTATACTCTTTTTATTGCTTGGGATTATAAAGTAATACTTCTCTGTAACTCTTGCTCCATCTCTTTTAATATTTTCTATGCCATCATCTGTTACATTTGGTAAGCTAATATCTTCTAGGTTTGCTTCTGATGCTTCTAATCTAAGAGTAACTATTGAATTACTAGAGTCGTAAGGGTTTATTTTAACATCATTTATTCTTAAATTAGAAGCAATAATACCAGAAAAATTATCACCAATTTTATCATCTAAATTTTTAACTGCTATCTTTTTAGGGTGCAAAATATAGGTGTAACTTAAATTCCAAATAGATAGTTGTGGTATAACTAAATTTTTCTCTTGAGTATCGGCTTTAAAATAAAAAGTAAAAAAAGCTTCGTTTTTATTTATCAACTTTGTTGGTTTTAAATCTATGGGTTGTAGTGGTGCTATAATGTCATATTCAAAGTGTGGTGGGTCTTTTGGATTATAGTGTTTTACTAAAATAGTTACAGGAAAAACCTGATTTTGATAGACAAACTTAGGTGTATAACTATAACTATAAGGTGCATTAGCTGCAAATATAAGTTGCGAAAAAATA
>CAYMUV010000007.1:0-15772 GCA_964393855.1 uncultured Nitratifractor sp. | reverse complement strand
CCATTTAGCCTATTCACTCAAATAGCTCCAAAAATTTCTCTTGTAGCTTGTGTGGTTTACCATTTTTTAAATATACTAATTGTATTTGCATTGAAAAAATTAGTTTATCTTCTTTGTATATCTCTTGAAGAAGCAAAAAACTAACTCTACTTTTAGATAAAATTTTACTTTTAACCTCTAAAATATCGCCTAAAGTGGCACTTTGTTTAAAGTCGCAACTTAAACTTTTTACTATATAGCCACTATTTGTCTCTTTATTAAATGGGGTTAAATTGTTTTTAAAAAGTAGCTCGCTTCTTGCGCGTTCGCAAAAATTTATATACCTAGAATGGTAAACAATACCACCTATATCTGTATCTTCAAAATAGACTCTAATTTTCATGAAGCTATCAAAAGTTCTGGACGATTTAGAGTTACTACCTTATTATAATAGTCTTTAGATATCTGAGTATCTCCTAAAGATTCATATAGACCTGCTAAGTTATTGTATAGGGCTATTAATTTATCTTTAGAGATTTTATCTTTTGCTCTAGCAAGTTTTGGAACAATATTATTATATCTATCTAAAAATGGCTCCCAAGCTGCATACATAAAGAATCTATCTATATAGTAGTCTAGCCACTCAAAATGAACTAAAGGCTCGTTATTTATTAAATTTAAATGATACCAAGCCTCTTCTATTGCCTCGTCAACTATTGATGGACTTGCCTTAATTATTTCGCTATCGATAGATTGCAAAATATTTTCGTAGTAACTAAACAAAAAGCTTTTATACTCTAACTCTTCATTTGCATCGCAAAAAGATTTTATTTCATCTTTTAGTTGAATATCTAAGATATATCTCTCTTCGCTTATATCTTTAACAAACGGAAAGTTAAAAAACTTCTCTATCTGATGTTCTGTTAAAGTTAGATTAAAGTGCTCTTTAATGCTATATAGTAAATCTAAAGTAAATACCCTTGCAAACGAGAGCACATCTAAAAGCTTTTCTAAATCTGGCTCTAGTGTATCTAAAAACTCTAACAATATATCTTTTTTAGATGTAGGTAGTTTTTTTCTGCCACCTTTATAAACTGTTGAACCCAAAGAGAGCCAAAAAGGCTCGTTAGAAGAGCTAAGTGCAATTGCTTTTGCCAAAGCTTCGTTATCTATATCGCAATATCTTAAATATCTTATTGAGTCGCGAGTAATAAATGGCAACATTTTTGCCTCTTTTACAACCAAATTCCATATTTTATTACACCCACTCCAATTTAACTGCTCTTTAGAGCTTAGCATAAACATAGCCTCTTTACCAATGTGTGCTATTAAATCTCTAACCCAAGCATCTTTAGAACAAGGTGTAAAGTTAATTTTACCCTCTAGGGCATCCAAATTCTCGAAAATAATTATGCAATCTTTATATTCACCATCTTTTATTATTCTTCTTAAGTCTGCTGCAAAAAACTGATATAGCCTACTTTCTATACTTTTTGTATCTAAACTCTTTAAGCTCTCTAAATCTTCTGATACTTTACTACCAAATATTCCAGTAGCTATATTAATTGCCGTTTTATTGCTAGGGTTTGCATACTGTTTTACCTCTTCGAAATATGGTAAATCTGCTGCATACATAATTGGACTATGCTCATATCTTTTATGCCACAAAATTGCGTATGCTTTCCAAAGAGCCATAAAATTAAAGTTATATTTAGCCTCTAACTCTTTAGCCATATGCATAATTGCACTCTGTGGTTTGTGCAGTAATCTATCTTCAAAATTTAACTTTATAGATATATAATCATCTCTTTTTTTTAGATATTTTGCTTCGATATACTCTATAAAATAGCTCTTACCGCTACCTGCTTTACCAAAGATATTTAAAACTCTATAAGTAGGGCGTTCACTTAAAAGTTCTCTAAATAAGCCTTCTGCTACTTTTCTATCAATATATGGAGAAGGTAAATCGGTTCTATCTAAATTAATCATAATACTCCCTCCTCGCTCTCTTGTTGGATAATTATATCAAAAAATATATAAAGATTATATAAATATATCTTTTTTGTAATATTTTTGCCATTATAGATAGATTATATGGTAATATTACACTATGAAAGATGAAAATAATAACAATATAATAGTAAATCGGTTTAAATCTGCGACATTAGATGGTTTAGATGCAAAAGTTGTTGAAGTTGAAGGTAGCTTAACAAAAGGCTTACCAAATTTTAGCGTTGTTGGGCTTGCAAGTAGCGATATTCAAGAGGCAAAAGAGAGAGCAAAAAATGCACTTCAAGCACAAAATTATCAACTTCCTCCACTTCGAATAACAATAAACTTATCGCCAAGCGATATTAAAAAGAGTGGGACTCATTTTGATTTAGCAATTGCTTTGCATGTAGCTTTAGGGGATAAAGAGATAAAACATAGTGATATATTTATTTTTGGAGAGCTTGGGCTAGATGGTAGAGTTAAAAGCTCTTCTTTGATTTTTCCACTAATATTGTCACTAAAAGAACAAGGGTTCATTAAAAGGGCAATAGTTCCAAAAGATGCGCTTGAATCTTTAAAATATATAGATGATTTAGAGCTTTATCCTGTAACTACTTTAAAAGAAGCTGCCAAAATTTTAGTGCAAGAGCAACTGCCAAATAGCCAAAATTTCTCTACTACTTACGACTCTAAAAAGATAGTAATAGATAATAAAGAGTACTACTTTGAAGATAGCTATAAAGATGATTTTAATAGTGTTTATGGGCAAGAGATTGCAATAAGAGCTGCATTAATTGCTGCAGCTGGTATGCACAATATTTTACTTACTGGAAACCCAGGTTCTGGTAAAAGTATGATTGCAAAACGATTAAAATATATTATGCCACCACTTAGTAAAGAGGATATTTTAACAATAGCAAGACACCAATTTTTAGGTAATACAGAACCAAATTTTAAGCCTTTAAGACCATTTAGAAGCCCACACCACACAGCAACTAGTGCAGCAATTTTTGGTGGTGGCTCACACTCTGCAAAAATTGGAGAAGTAGCACTAGCACACAAGGGTATTCTATTTTTTGATGAGCTTCCACATTTTGACTCTAAAGTTTTAGAGTCTTTAAGAGAGCCACTGCAAGATAGAGTAGTAAATATAGCAAGGGTAAATAGTAAAATTAGTTATAGTGCAAACTTCCTTTTTGTAGGGGCTATGAACCCATGCCCATGTGGTAATTTACTCTCTAAAACTAAAGAGTGCAGATGCACGCAACATGAAATTCAAAGATATAAAAACAGATTATCAGACCCATTTTTAGATAGAATTGATCTATTTGTTGTAATGCAAGAGGTAGATTTTGAGAAAAGAGCTATAAGCTCTTCTAAAGAGTTGCACAAAAAAGTTATACAAGCCTTTATACAGCAAAAAAAGAGAGCTCAAAAAAGCTTTAATGGCGACTTAGACGAAAAAGAGATAGAGAGATTTTGTATTTTAGATAGTGATGCTCAAACTATTTTACAAAAAGCCATTATGCAGTTTGGTTTATCTTTTAGAGCCATAGCAAATATTAAAAAGGTTGCTAGAACTATAGCAGATTTAAATGGCTCTGATTTAATAGGTAAAAAAGAGTTATTAGAGGCTTTAAGTTACAGAAAGCGTAATTAATTTTAAAAAATATGAAAATTGCTATTATCTTTTAATATTTTTTAGTATAATTACCTAAGAAGATATTTCAAGGGGTAATCATGAAAAAGATATTTTTAGCAATACTTTTTAGTATATTAACAACTGTTCATATTAATGCACAAGAGGCATATTCACCACAAAGAATACTAAAATCACTTCAACACTTTTATGCAGAGTTTAAAGGTGGTGATGAGCTTATACAAAAGAGTGTTGGATATTTAGTATTTCCAGATGTATATAAAGCTGGTTTAGTAGTTGGTGGAGAGTATGGAGAAGGTGCTTTGGTTCAACAAGGCTCAATTACTAGTTATTATAAAATGTATAGTACTTCTATAGGCTTACAAGCAGGGGCACAAAAACGCTCTTTACTAATTTTATTTTTAACAAAAGAGGCTCTAAATCGCTTTATAAATAAAGAAGAGTGGAAAGTTGGTGTAGATGGAAATGTTGCTGTTATGAATTGGAGCAAAGGTACAGATCTAAGCTCTTTGGATATTAAAAAAGATACTATTGCAATAGTATATAGTGATGTTGGCATAATGGCAAATATATCACTACAAGGTACAGTTTTTCAAAGAATGAAGTAGATGAAAAAAAAGTTACTAATAGCAATTGCTATACTCTTTTTTATAGTAGATGCTATGCTTGTATGGTATAAATTTTTTTACAAGCATGAGCATAGAAGAGTTGTAAAACCAATACATAAAGTTAAAAATCACTATAAGTATAGTGTCTATTTAACAAGCGATGATGGTCCTTTAGTTGGTACTAAATATTTAGATCAGTTGATACGAGATTACGAAGTGCCATTTACAGTATTTTTAGTAGGAAAACCAGTAAGTACCGATAGAGAGCTTGAACCAAATTTAGAGAGATATAAAAACAATAGATATGTGCTTATAGGCAACCATAGCTTTACTCATGCCAATTTTCACTATAGAAAATTTTATAGTAATCCAGATGGAGTAGAAGAGGACTTTATGAAAAATGAAAAGTTCTTAAATATAAGCTCTAAGCTTGCAAGGCTACCGGGTAGAAATGTATTTGTAATTGGCGATGCTATTAAGGGTGATGACCCCCATGCAACAGAAGCAGCAAAACTTGTAGCTAAAAATGACAACTATAAATTTTTCGGCTGGGATTATGAGTTGCATCATTACAGAAGTGGTTTAATTAACCAAACAGATGCTCAAATTCACTATAAAAAGATAAAAGAGCTTTTAAAAAATGGAGAGACATTTAGAAAAAATCAAATTATTGTATTAATGCATGACCAAATGTTCACCTCTAAAGTTAGTCAAGAGACTTTGGGAGAGTTAATACTTTTATTACAAGATGACGAAGAGATAAAACTAAAGCAATTAGATAAGTATAAAATTTAGTTTTATAATTTTACTTTATGGCATTAGTCTTAATCAAAAAAGTTTGATTTATAAATTTTAAACTTAAAAAAGTAATTTCCGTAGTTTTAAGTAATCTATAGTTATATTTAATATTAACTATACTATAATCACACAAAAAAAGAGATACAAACATATGTTCTATTTTATATTGGCTTTAATTATCTCTATTGTTGTATCTAAACTTATTATTCACTATAGCCATAAACACAATATTTTTATAGATTGCTCTCAAAGCGATAAACCACAAAAGTTCCATCAAGACTCTACCCCTCGCTCTGGTGGGCTTGGTATTGTTGCTGGATTTTTGCTATTTTTTTTATCTATTTTTGGGATAAAATTATTAATACCTACTATTTTAGCACTTCTTTCGGGAATTTTTGAAGATTTTAAAAACTCTTTAAGTGCAAGTACAAGACTAATTTTGCAAACCTTTGCTTCTATTATTGCTATGTGGCTTTTAAATGCTGTAATTACATACATTGGTTTAGGCATATATCTACCAATCTGGGTAGGTTATATTTTTACTGCTTTTGTAATTGTGGGTATGATGAATGCAGTAAATATTATAGATGGTTTTAATGGCTTAGCATCTGGAGTAGTTATTGTAATGATGCTCTCTTTTGGCTACATTGCTTATACTCAGCACAATCAAGATTTACTAAATATTGTATTAATTACACTTGGTGCTACTTTAGGCTTTTTCTTACTTAACTTTCCAAAAGGTAAAATATTTTTAGGCGATGGCGGGGCATATCTGCTTGGTTTTATAGTTGCAATAGTTGGGATTTTCTTAGCAAGTAAATATGAAAGTGTAAGCCCTTGGTATGTTTTGAGTATTTTAATATATCCAGCGTGGGAGGTTGCCTTTTCTATAATAAGAAAGTTATCTATAGGGCTATCCCCATTTAAACCAGATAGATACCATTTTCATATGTTAGTATATAGACAACTTGCAAAAAGCAATCCTTTAACATCTATATTAATTATTCTATTTACACTACCATTTACTATAGTTGCAACAATAAATGCTCACAACTCTAAATTTAATATTTTAGTATCTATTGTATTTATTATATCTTATGTCTTAATTTATCTATATTTGTTAAGAAAAGATAAAAAAGGTAGCTTAAGCTCTTAAGTCTTATTTAATTACAGAGTGCAAATAAATTTGCACTTATTAAAAAATTTATAAAACCTCTTTATAAATCTTAGCCAAAGGGGTTAAAATTACTGGTTTATAGTATCTGCTATCGTAATTTTCTAAAATAAATAGCTGTACATATGTAGAGTTTAGCATCTTATCATCAAGCAGAATAAATCTTTGTTGGTCTCTCATATATATCATATTTATATTTGAAGATATATCAAAAATATCTTCGCTTTTAACTAATTTACCATCTTTGTAAGAGGTGGTTATAAATTTATTTATAGCGATATTTTGTCCATTTCTACTTAGCACACCTCTTTTTAAATCTAAGATATAGTGATATGGTAAATATACAACATCATCACCTACCTTATAGCTATTAAATGGCATAAACAGCCCTCTTGGATAGCTTTTGCCATTTTCTATGTTTAAGTTACTAAATTGCTCTACAACTGGGAATATTCTTAACATTCTATCTGGTAAAAATAGATATACATCTCTTGTTTTAGGTGGCAATTTTACTTTATTAATTTCGCTTAAGAATCTATTTGCACTTTTGTAGCCATTATCTAATATCATATACTCAACATCTGTTCTATTTTTATCTAAGCTACTATCTGGCAAGGTAAACTTTTTTTCGTGATACTCAACAGCAAGTCTAGCCATTTTTGCACTCTTATCTTGTGGTTGTACAAGCAGATAGCTTATTGGATAATTATCAACACCACTATGAATACTACCATCTGTTAAAGTATTTAAACCACTATAAAACTTTAAAGGGTAGCCATAATCCCACCAAGATAGAATATAATCTTTTGGGGTTGCAACTTTTTTTATCTCTTTTAATGTTTTAATTTCGCTCTTTACAAAAACCGGTTTTATATATTTGTTATACTCTAGCATATGGGCTATATTTGGGTATAAGACTAAAGTACTTAAGAGTGCAATTGCTACATAATAAGCAAATCTATTTTTTAAAGATTTCTCTACATATTTTGCTAAAGTAACTATTAAATATCCCATACCAAGTGCTAAAGGAACTATTGCATAAATTGTAAATCTAAGCCCTCCTGTATGAGCTAAAAGCCCAAGTCCAACTAAAGGCAAAGCTAAAATAAAATATCTATTTCTAACTACAAGTGCAATATAGCCAATAATCGACAAAATAAATACAATACTATTACCACTAACTCTATTAGCAACCCTATCAAAAGGTATTGCACTAGCTTCGCTAATAGTATTAAAAACATTTACAAAATGTAAATTTAAGCTATCTTTTAATGTCGTAATATCATTTTTAAATATATATGTATTTAGCTTTCCTATTATCGGATTTAATCCACCACTAAGTAAAAATATTACTAATCCAATGCCAAATATATACCAAATATATCTCTTAAAGAGCTCATCTTTTTTAACAACAAAATAAAATAACATAGCTATTAAAATAACTCTTAAGATAATTGGTAAATTATTAATGCTAAATAGCATAAATATAAATAGCATTAAGTAGAAAAACTTATTACACTCTAAGTCACTATTTTTTAAGATTTTTGAGCTAATAAGATAATCTCTTCGTATATATATCATAGAAAACAGATATAACCCAACCATTGCAATTAAGCTAAAACTTATAGAATAACTTGCCTCGTACCACCAACTATAAGTTATTATTCCTAAAGCTGTAATTAAAATATATATCACTTTTTTAGTAACAAATGCAGCTATTAAACTCCAAAGAATAAAGGCAGGAAAGACAATATTTAACATATCTGTATCGTAGTATCCAAGCATGGTTCTATTATAATAACTCCACGCAATAGAGCTTAAAAGTGCAGCTATAAAGCCTATCTCTAAAGAGCCAATACTCCAGCCTATTAAAATTACAGGAACAACCACTAAAGAGCTAAATACAGCACTTAGATAAAACATTATAGTCTCTAGTTTAATCCCAGTTATTTTTACTAAAAATGCTGTAATTTTAGAGAGCCCTTTATCTATTGCAATATTATCAAACTCTGCTCTTTTAGGGTTAGAGACATAGCTATTTTTAATTATCTCTTGAGCACCTTTAGCAAAGGTATAACCATCGTTTGTATTAATTATATATTCACCATTATCTCTAAATTCAGCAATATTTTTAATATTATCTATATAACTAAATCTAAGTCCAATCGAAAATATAAAAGCAACTAAAATTAATAATAAGACTCTCTTCATATTTAACCTCTTTTAAGAGAAAATTTAAATATTATACTAAAATTGTTATACAAGCATAATAAATACTAAGTAGCTATTTAAAATAATATTATAATTATCTTCTTATTAACCTATATATCAATCTTAATATATCTCTAGGCATAATACGAACTATTAATCTAAGAGTTAAATTTTTTAAAAATTCATAATTATTTAAAAAACCCTCTTCTCGTATTCTATTTAAAAAGATAATTTCAGCCTTAATATACTTTATGCCTCTTCTTCGCTCTAATTGTTTATATCCAGCTCTCATTTTTACTAAAGGCTCTTGAATATTATAAAAATTTGCATTGTTTAAAATCATTCTTACCCAAAGATAGTAATCTTCAAACCCAATCATTGTTTTATAACCTCCTGCTTTTATAACAGAATCTTTTTTATAGACAACACTAGGATGATTTAAAGGGTTTCTCTTCTTTGCAAATTTTTTAATTTCGCTATCTGTTTTAGGTACTTGCCTATACGAAATTATACTATTTTCATCATTATCAAATTCGCTAACCCAAGATCCACAGATATCTATATTACTTTTTTTAAATAGTTCTAACTCTTTTTCAAATCTGTCTGGCATAGAAATATCATCTGTATCCATTCTTGCAATAATAGAGTAGCTACACTCTTTAAGCCCTCTATTTAAGGCTTCTCCTAAGCCTACATTTTTATTGATAGGTACTACTTTAAAGATCTCTCCTAATCTCTCTTTCCACTTATTAATAGCATCATACAATTTAGGATTTAATTCTCCATCTTCTACAAGAACTATCTCATTTGGCTTAAGTGTCTGTTCATCCCAAATAGAGTACATACACCTATTAAAATAGTCTGCTTTTTCTTTATGATAAATTGATATTAAAACAGAAAATTTCAAATCTTTTATCCTTGTATAAATTTTAAAGAGATATTTTCTGAAACTTTTCTAGCAAATATATTTTCGCTTTTTCTTGCTTCTTCTAGCTCTTCTTTACTCAAATATTTTGGGCTACTTTTATTATCTTCCCAAATTATATATCTAAGATTATTGTTAATAATGCTGTTTTTAAATTTTGAATTTAATAGCATAATCTGAAAAAAGTGTTCATCGCTACATGCAGTAAATTTAAATTTATCTATATCTTGCTCTTTTTCGATAATATACTTTAGTGCACTGCCTGTTATATTAAACCACTGAGACCCCTTATATAAAATAGTATTATCCAAATTAGTGCGGTTTATAAAAAAAGTATTTTGAAAAACTCTTAAAATTTTTTGCAATGCTCTTATTATGAAGCTTCTATTATATCTGCATTCTGTAAAAAAATTATACTGTTTTAATCTCCAAGCATAATTCTTTATATCACTAAAATCTAAATACTCTTTATCTCTATTGTTATAAAAAAATTCTATCAAATACTCTTTAGTTTTCAAAAAGATGTCTTCGCCAGATATAAATATTACTCTATCAAAATTAATTTTATAATTATATACTGTTTTCATTATGTTTAAAGTAGCTTTAACCTGAGACAATCCACTCCAATTAACTTTTACTCTATTTTCAATTAAAATTACATTTGAGCTATTTTTATAGTGTTGTAATAATTGTCTATATAGTTTATCATTTTTTTTATCTATATGAATAAATAGATAAATATTATTACAAACTAAAGAATCAACAAGAGCCTTAATTTGTTTAAAACCTTTATGTGCTTGGATCATGATTGCTATTTTTATCACTTATAAAACCTCTTAATTTAAAATATAATAATATAAATTACCAAACCAGCTATAGTTTTTCCAAAAGTGCATTGGATAATTTGTATTTGTTAATATACCACTTGTAATTCTATATATTAAATACAACATTATAATAAAATTATAATATATGCCAAAATTTCTATAAGAAAAATAGAAAAAGATACCTAGCATTATAGCAATTACAAGTATTGTTAAACGCATAGACATTAATGGAATTGGAAGATATATTATAAATATAATCGAAAAGAGTAGAAAAACTTTTTTCCATTCTTTTAAAAAACTACTATTATCACTATTGAAATACAAAGCTAAATTTATAATTAAAATAAAAAATATTTGGGTTATAGGCAAACTAGTATCTACATTTATTTTATGGGTATAAGATACTAACTTACCAATTAAAGGCAAATTAAAATTAACTATCGTTAATATCTCTTGAAAGAAATTAATAAATAGTAAAGATAGTATAGATGTAAAAACTATTACTACTGTAGGCCATTTTTGTACACTTTTAATCATTATATATATTGGCAGAGCTGTTAAATGTGTAGATGCTGCTAAAAATAAAAAAAATAATCTTTGTTTAAAATTACCATAAAAAGCAAACAGTAGTATAACCATTGCAAGATATTGCCTAGTATAAAGTGTAATAGAAGATATAGATAAAAATAGAAATACAGTAGCTACAATTTTATTTATTTCATAATTACTTAATATATTTTTAAAATAACTTTCTATCCAAATATAAAAAATAGAGACAATTAGTAGAGTTTCAGAAAATAGTACAAATTCGGGTGATTTAATAGATGTTAATTTAGCTAATAAAGAGTAAAAAAGAGGCAACACCCACTCTAATCCATTACTATATCTGGGGGTAAAAATAGGGGTAAAATCACCATTTAAGAGTTGGCTATATGTTTCGTAATATCTTATAAAATCATCTGAATCTACCGCAAAATATAATCTAGAGGCAGCTATTATTGATACATCAATAAGTAAAAAGCCTACATTTAAAACTCTAAATTTTTTAGGTATATAACGACTAAATAAAAGTAAATATGATATAGAGAAAAAATATCCCAAAAGTGGAGAAAATATCAACAGTAATAGATTAATTGCACTAACTAAAATATTAAAGATATTTTCTAAATGTTTAGATATATCAATTTCTTGCATATAAGCCATATTAAAAATTCCGTCTTGTTAATTGTTTTTTTACTATTGAGATATTGCTTAAGATAGAAACAAGCATCTTTAAATTCCATCCATATGGGAATAAAGACAAATATTTAATAATTAATTTTTTCCACAATCTAAACTTTTTACTTCTTGGAGCAGGTGGATTAGATGCAAAATATTTTAATGTTAAATTAAAACTTTTTTCATACTCTTTATCGCCTTTAATAGCCCCTCTTGAAAGAAAATAACTCATTGAAAAATATAGATAATCTGATAAATCTCTTTTAAATTCACTATATACACCCTCTACTTTAAAAAATTCATCTACAATCATTTGTGCTTCGTAAAGCATATAAATTTTTTTACCAATTTGGTCTCTTGATATACTCAAAGGGTTAACAATATAGTGCACAAATGCTTTATCTATTTTACCTATTCTATCTGCCATCAAAATTAATCTTGGTGTTGTTGCCAAATCTTCACCTAACGATATCCCTTCTGGATGCCATATATTATTATCTATATACAACTCTCTTTTAATTAATTTATTCCATATATATAGAGGTTCATATATAGGCAATATAGTATGCAAATACTCCTTATTTGTTGTTATATTATCATTATTTGGAAATTGCATCTTAATATAATTTACATCACCTTTATCGCTATCTTCATAGTAATCACTTACAACGATATCTAAGTTATTATCTTTTGCGTAAGTATACATTTGTTCGCATGCATCTTTTTCTATCCAATCATCACCATCTAAATGTTGAATATATTCACCTTGTGCTATCTTTATACCAGCATTCCTTGCCGATGATAATCCACCATTTTCTTTATTTATTACAACTATTCTACTATCTTCTTTAGCCAATCTCTCAATTATATCTCTTGTCTTATCTGTTGAACCATCATTTACAACTATTATCTCTATATCTTTTAATGTCTGTTCTATTGCACTCTTTATTGACCTTTCTATATACTTTTGCACATTATATGCTGGTATTATTATACTTACACTTGGCTGGGTCATTTACCTTCTCCCACAATTTTATCTCTTAAATTAATTAAAAACTTTAAATATCTCTTGCTTGGAAAGTATATTAATATAACTATTAAAATCTTTTTATAAAGTGGCAAGCTTTTAGGCATTTTAGGCTTACTTTTAAAATAAGATAATACCCTATTAAATCCAAGCATATACTCCGTATTATCAAAATTTGGGCTCCAAGAAAATATACCTATTTTAGAATAAAATCTATATATTTCTAGCCCCTCTTTATACTCTTTAAACCTATTCTTGTCTTTAAAAAAATCATCTATAATATCATGTGCTTTATATAAATGATGCAGTCTATTAGCTGCATTTTTTGATATACTCAAAGGGTTAACAATATAGTGCACAAATGCTTTATCTATTTTACCTATTCTATCTGCCATCAAAATTAATCTTGGTGTTGTTGCCAAATCTTCACCTAACGATATCCCTTCTGGATGCCATATATTATTATCTATATACAACTCTCTTTTAATTAATTTATTCCATATATATAGAGGTTCATATATAGGCAATATAGTATGCAAATACTCCTTATTTGTTGTTATATTATCATTATTTGGAAATTGCATCTTAATATAATTTACATCACCTTTATCGCTATCTTCATAGTAATCACTTACAACGATATCTAAGTTATTATCTTTTGCGTAAGTATACATTTGTTCGCATGCATCTTTTTCTATCCAATCATCACCATCTAAATGTTGAATATATTCACCTTGTGCTATCTTTATACCAGCATTCCTTGCCGATGATAATCCACCATTTTCTTTATTTATTACAACTATTCTACTATCTTCTTTAGCCAATCTCTCAATTATATCTCTTGTCTTATCTGTTGAACCATCATTTACAACTATTATCTCTATATCTTTTAATGTCTGTTCTATTGCACTCTTTATTGACCTTTCTATATACTTTTGCACATTATATGCTGGTATTATTATACTTACACTTGGCTGGGTCATTTTGTTGCCTTTTTGTAAATCATAACTATAACTTCTCTATAACTTTTATCTGTATAAAAAATAACAAATGATAGTAAAGAGCTTACTATAGTAACTTTAAATAGATATACTATAAAACTATACCAATTAGTAATATTGATATTATAATTTAAAAAGTACTCAACTGCAAATATTGCTATAATAGTTAAAATTGTATATTTTAAATAGACTAAAATATAATCTTTTATCGATTTTTGAAACGATTTTTTAAATACTACTAATGGTTTAGATATATAAATTATTACAATATTAGAGATTATAGTCCCAATAATTACCCCATTTAAACCATAAAATTTTACTAAAATCAAAGAGAATATTAAATTTATTAAACTCTCTAATATTGGATTATATATATCATTATATACACCTGTATTATTTTTAAAGGTTTCTATCATACTTCGTCCAATTGTTAAATATAAATTTATTACAATTAATAACACAGTTACATTATCTAATAAGTAATCTTTGCCCATCCATAAATATACAAAACTATTAATTGTGTAAAAAGTAACTAAAGCGACAACAACTGCCAAATAAACATATAAAGAGTGCAACCTTAACCATAATTTATATATGTTATTAATATTATTTTTTGCTATAAAACTACCGATATGTGGTGTCAAAACAGGTAGTAATATATTCACAACTGTAAGTATCATATTATATACAAGCATATATGTTGAATATACTGCTACAACTTTAAGAGATGTAAAAATAGATATTACTATATAATCAGTATTAAACACAATCAATTCGGCACTTTTGTGCCAAAACATATTTTTCATATCCACTTTTATCTGTTTGTATCTATCTTTTACTTTTTTTAACCATTTATACTCTTGTTTTATTTTTCTACTTAAAAATATATAATTAAAAATATTTTGTAAATTAAACAAAAGTATAAATAAAACAAAAGATTTAAAGTATATTAGTGCAAAAAGTTGTAATATTTTTATTAATACTCTTGCAATCCCTGATATTTTAAGAGTATAACCATACTCTTGATTAGCTGTAAGTAAAACAATATATTTTGTATTCAAATATGCCCAAGCTGTATTTAAAATATATAGTCCCCAATAGATATATATTTCACTTCCAAAAGAGTTTGAATGGGTAATATATGGTAAAAAAACAGCAATTAATGTTCCAAAAATCACTACAAATAGAGATACTTTTTTAAAGTAGTTATCTACTGTAGAGTAGATAGTATTAATTTTTTGATAATCTCTATCTGCAAATGGCTTATATAAAGCATATGTAGCTGTTGTTGCTATGCCCATATCTACTAAATTAAGATAGGCAATAAGTTGGCTCATAAGACTCATTAAACCTAAAGCCTCTTTACCTAGATTTTGAGCAAATACTCTATTTACAACAAAAGCTAAAATTCCAACACTAAAGGTTACAAATAGGTTTAAAAGTAAATCTTTTTTCATATTGTTACTTCTATTAAAATTTGTAACATTCTTAACTCAATTTTATTTTTTACTTTTAATATATTTAATTTGTTCTATAAAATATATTAAAAAGATTGTAAAAACTAAAAAGGTAACTACAAACAGAATATAAATAATTTTTTTATTAGGTTTTATAGGGTGATTTGACTTTTTTACTTCACCTACAGATTGTATATATTTAAATGAAGAAAGTGAATAGATATAACTATTTTTTAAAATTTGATTACTTTTTATCTTCTCTTTGTATAGTAAAATTTCAGTTAATCTATTTTTTGTATTATCATCTTTATTTTCTAACTCTTTTATACTATGGTTATAATTTAAAATGTAGTTATCTAAAACTTTAATCTGCTTATTAATAAAACTTTTATATTCTTTAGCCTTATTAAACTCTTTTTCTTTAATAAATTTTTTTATCTTCTCTAAAAGTGCTATAGCTTTTTTATTTGAATAGTCTTGAATAGTTATTAATAAAAGACCATTATCTTTATTAGGTTTTAAAATTTCAACTTTAGGGTAATGTTTATTAAAATCTTTAGACTTATCAAAATTATATTTAATTATATACTCCAAAGAGTCATTATCTATTAAACTTCTATTTCCATTATTATCTATATAGTATCCAAGCTCATATGCAGACTTAAGCTCGTATATTGGTTTTTTTAGAAAAATGTATATCCATGCAGTTACTATGCCCAATAAAAAACCTAAAAGTATATATTTTTTATACTTTTCAAGTATATAAAATAACTCTACAATATTAATATTCTCATTTTTTACTAGTTCGTACTGCTTTTTATCCATAAATTCAATTACACCTTTAACTTTTCAAACATCTCTAAGTTATCTAACTTTTCCCATGGGTAGTCGCTTT
>CAYMUV010000006.1:0-16276 GCA_964393855.1 uncultured Nitratifractor sp. | reverse complement strand
TCTCTTCTATCGCTCATGTTTATCCTTTAGTTTTGATTTAACAATTAATTATAAGTTTTTTTTAATAATAGGATGATTTAAAATAAGTAGATATAAGTTGAAAAAATCTAATATGTGAAGTTATTTCACATATTAGTAAAAATAATATTTAAATTTGAAATATTATTGCTTTTATTGTCATTAATTTTGATAATGTCTAAAGATAAATCTTTTACTATAGATATATTATGCTCATCTAAGAATTTTTTTTGACATTTATTTAACTCTTTTAATTCTAAAAATACAATTTTACCACCATTTCTTGCAATATCTATTGCAACTTGAATAGAAGAAGTTACTATATATGGATACTCTTGAATTGCACTATAATACTCTTCACTTTCTACAAAACTGTTAAAAACTGATGCTAATTTATCTTCGTATTTAACAAAAAAGTATGTTCCTAGATAAAAATCTAAATTTTTTCCTTCAAAAATAGATAAATTATTTAAAATTATCTTTTCGTAATCACTATCACCATAAATAAATAGACCATTATCCCTTTTTTCATCTATATTTAAGTTTGGATAAATTAATGAATTTAACGAATAAACATCTACAGTTTCAGCACCATTAAATTCTACATTTTCACACTTACTATTAAGATAAATAACCCTACTAAATTTACTTGGATAGCTTAAGACCTTTCCCTCTATAGGTTCAGGAGAATCTATTATAATAGTATCTTCTTGACCTGCTACTGCATCTATATCTTTTATTGTCTCAATTGTTGTAGCAAGTGGCAAGCCCCAATCTCTTGCTGTTAACTGTGCTCTATAATCATTTACTAAAATTTCACACTCTTTCCCATTTTCTGTTAAGAAGTCATAAATAACTTTAACTCGTCTTAGGCTATCAAGCCCATCTTTAAAGTTGGTATATGCATATAGATAAATCATTTTTTACCCCTTTGTTTCATGCTAATATATACATGCAAAATCTCTATTGCAGCAGGGGTTATACCACTAATTTGTGATGCACTATGCAGAGTTGGTGGTGTTGCTTTTATTAACTTCTCTTTTACTTCATTGCTTAAGCCCTCTACAATATTATAGTCAAAATCTTGAGGTATTTTTACCTTTAACATTTTGTGCATATTATCTATTTGACTCTTTTGTTTTTCAATATAACGGTAGTATTTTGCTTCTATTAAAATTTGCTCCAGTGCCTCTATTGAGTATTTTTTCAATTCAGGAATAATCGCAATTAACTTTTCAACAGTTGGTTCATTTAACCTTGCAACAACATCAATCAGAGCTGTTTTATCGTTTATTTTATCTTCACCAATAGATGCAAGTGTTGATATAAACTCTTTTGTAGGAGTTGCATAATTTGTTTTAAGAAAATCAAGTGCATTTTCAATTTCACTCTTTAAGATCTCTACTTTTTTTGCAAAATCTTTATCTAAAAGCCCAATCTCTGCTCCATAATGGCTAAGTCTAATATGTGCATTATCTTCTCTAAGCAAAAGCCTATACTCTGCTCTGCTTGTAAACATTCTATATGGCTCTTTTGTCCCTTTTGTTACCAAATCGTCTATTAAAACACCGATATAGGCTTCGTCTCTTCGTAAAATAAATGGCTCTTTACCTTGCAGACTAAGCACAGCATTAATACCAGCCATAAGCCCTTGTGCTGCAGCCTCTTCGTATCCTGTTGTACCATTTACCTGCCCAGCCCAATAAAGCCCATCTATCTTTTTGCACTCTAAGGTGTGTTTTAGCTCAGTTGGGTCGATATAGTCATACTCTATTGCATATCCATATCGAATTATTTTAGCATTCTCTAAACCCTTGATTGAGTGAATCATAGCCTCTTGCACATCTGTTGGCAAAGAGGTGCTTAAGCCATTTAGATAGTATTCGTTAGACTCTAAAGTTTGCGGTTCTACAAAGATTTGATGTCTATTTCTCTCTCTAAATCTATTAATTTTATCTTCTATACTTGGGCAATATCTAGGTCCTACTCCATCTATTTGACCTGTAAATAGTGGGGCTCTATCAAAATTGCCCTCTATTATTTGATGAGTTAATTCATTTGTATATGCAACATGACAAGGCAATTGTGTTGGATTAAAGCTCTTTCTATTCGTTCTAAACGAAAAAGGTGTAGGAGGCACATCGCCACCTTGAACCTCTAATTTATCAAAATCTATACTATCACCTAAAATTCTTGCACAAGTTCCAGTCTTTAATCTGCCAATTCTTAGCCCCAACTCTCTTAAATATTCAGCCAGAGTTATAGATGCAAACTCTCCTTGTCTTCCTGCACTCTGTTGTACCTCTCCAATATGTATAAGCCCATTTAAGAATGTTCCTGCAGCAATAATTACTTTAGGTGCTAAATACTCATTTTTAAGTTGCGTTATAACTCCTTTTACGGAGTTTTCTTCTATAATTAATTGCTCTACAATCTCTTGTTTTATCTCTAAATTATCTAAAGCATATAATCTATCTCGCATAGCAATTCTATATCTATCCATATCTATTTGGGCTCTACTACCCCTAACAGCTGGACCTTTAGAACTATTTAATATTCTAAACTGTAAACCAGCAGCATCGGTTACTAAGCCCATTTGACCACCAAGAGCATCTATCTCTTTTACTAAATGCCCCTTTGCTAAACCACCAATTGCAGGGTTACAAGAGCTTGCACCAATTTGCTCTACTAAAATTGTTATCATAAGTGTCTTTGCACCCATTTTTGCTGCACTACTAGCAGCCTCTATAGCAGCGTGTCCACCACCAATAACTATTACATCGTAATTTTTACTCATTTTCTCACCTATTTTGGTTATAATTGCGTAATTATAACCAAAGGTTTGTTATGTTTACAGGATTAATAAGAGAGATTTCAAAAGTTGAGAGTTTTATTAATGGAAAATTAAAGATAAACTCGAAACATAAAGCAAAAATTGGCGACTCAATCGCTGTTAATGGTGTTTGCTTAACAGTTATAGAGACACACAATAGTGGCTTTACAGTCGAAGTAGCAAGCGAAACACAATCTATTGTACCAAAGAGTAAATTTATAGGGCAAGTACATATAGAGCCAGCCATGCAACTAAATGATAGATTCGAAGGGCATATTGTTCAAGGGCATATAGACTGCATAGGCGAAGTAGAACGCATAGAGAAGCTAAGTAGTGGGGTTAATTTTTATATAAAAGTACCAAAAGAGAAGATAAAGTATATAATTCCAAAGGGCTCTATAACAGTTGATGGCATCTCTTTAACCGTAAATGATGTATATAGCAGTAGCTTTAGATTAACCATAATTCCACATACACTCGAAGAGACACTAATAAAAAATTATAAAGTTGGAACAAAAGTAAATATAGAAACAGATATGTTTGCAAGATACATAGAGCACCTATTAGCAAACCGTAGCAAAAAAAATCTAAGCTGGGATGAGATTGATAGTATAAATATGAGCTACTAAAAGGAGGTAATTTGAACATATTTAACTACAATATTCCTACTGAAGGAGAGAGCTTTAAAACGCTTTTAGAGAGCAAAAATATCGAAATTATTCAAATAGTTAGCTCAGATAAATTAGAGGCCAAAGAGTATAATCAAGATAGTAACGAATTTGTAATTTTACTAGAAGGTAAAGCCAAATTAGAGCTAGAAGGAGAGATAAAAGAGTTAAAAAAAGGCGATACTCTTAATATTCTTGCACACACCAAACACAAAGTCTTAGAGGCAACTAATGGCACTTTATGGTTAGCCATACACTATAAATAGTTAACAATTACTCCACTTTTAGTAGTTAAAATTCTAATAGAGTTATTAAATAAACACTTTTAGTAATTTTTTAAGAACTCTAAAATTAACAAAAGGTTTAACTATGAAAAAAAGATTTTTAACAATTTTAACAATTTTTGTAACTTCATTAACATTTAGTGCTTGTGGAGGTGGTGGTGATAGCACTATAAACAGTGGTAACTACTCTAGTAATAGTGCTCATTTAGCCAAGCCAACTTATGAAAATGCTCTAAAAGTTCAAGAGGCAATATTTGATGACTCTTACGACAATAGTGGATATAGTAGTAGAAAATTAAACAAAGATAGAACAAAAGCTAAGCCATTTGCACTAAAAATTGCAAAAGAGTTTATTGAGTTAAACAGCGATAATTCACCTAAAAAAAGGTTAGTATCTAATGTTTGCGAAAGTGGTACTTTAGATGTAGAAGTTATTAGCCAGACAAGTGATTCTGTTACAAAAATATATAGATATAACAACTGCTATAATGCAGGTTTAAATAGAGATGGCGATATAAAAGTACATCTATATAATAAAAGAGGAGGAATCTATCGCAACCAAGATATAATTTTTATTAGTGATTATAAAAAAATATATAATGGCACTACTACCATAGTAGAGAGTGGCAGTATAATTAAAACAACAATTACAAGTTTTAATAATTCAAATAGATATAATTTTAGATTAGATTACTCTATGAGTATAGATAAAAATGGATATAGATATGGTTATAAAGATGTTACTTTAAATTATATTATTAATGGTGCAACTTACTGGTATCAAACAAAAGGAAAAATATATATAAACAACTTTAAAGAGTATGTAACTTATGATAGAAGTTACAATATGTACAATAGTGCATATAGGTTAGATGCGAACTCTAATCCAATTGATGGCGAAGCTAGATATAATATGGCTGATGGTGCAATATTAAGAATTATTGCTGATAATGGTTCGTTTGTTTTGGATATAAATTAATTTATATCCAAAATATCAAAGTAAAAATTTCCCACTTTTTTTAATAAAATCACTTTTTGCCACTTTTTTTAGTTATAATTATCTTATAAATATAACTAAAAAAGGAGTGGAAAATAAAAAAACTTTACTATTAGGAAGCTTAACTATAAGCTCTTGGAATGCTTCAAGGATGTATGCCAGGTACTGGTGCAGATTCTGCAATGCTTAATCAAACAAGAGGTAACCCAAATGCACAAATTAGTGAAGCTCAAGCTAGACAATATTCAAGACAGCAAAGATTAACTGCAGATGAGATTCGCTTACAAAATATGAAGCGTCATCAAACTACAGATACAATACATGAAACAACTAGTGTTGTTAGAGATGTAAAATCTCTTATTAGTAGCTTTTAGGAGTATATCATGAAACTAAAATTAGCAGTGGTATCTATTGCCATTGCAATATTTACAACAGGATGTAGTACATATAACGATGCTGCCTTACTTGCTACCCCAAATCATGCAGTAGATAACCCAGCAGATAGAGTGTCTTCATCTTCTTTGCCAGATAATGGCTACACAAAAGAGGTAAATGGAAGATACTATTATCCAGGAGGATATTACTTTTACAATGGCTACTACTATTGTGGTCAAAGAAGAACAATGTCAGAGAGAAGATGCGACGATTTAAGAGTTGGTAGCCAAGGAAGCTTAAGCTATCAAAATTCTAAAGAGGGTCAAAGAGCCTTAAGAGCAGATGGCGAATAGATTATAGAGAAGAGGCTTCTCTTCTCTTTTAAAATTAAAAAACACTATAGAATAGGGAATATATAAAATAGACTTCTTATTTAAAATTATGCTCTTTTGAAGCTAGTTTATGGTAGCTACTTAAAAAGAGATTCTATTATTTTCTTATATTACTACACAATTTTTTGTTACTATTAAAATATCAAAATTAAGGAGCAGACTATGAAAAAAATTTTAACTTTAACACTCCCTATTGCAGCTTCTTTAGCAATATTTAGTGGATGTGCTATAACAAATACAGCAGGTGGTGCAGCTACAGGTGCAGTTGCTGGTGCTATTGCAGGTGGCATGGTCGGAAACCATAAAGATGCAATGATTGGTGCAGCAGGTGGAGCAGTTGCAGGTGCGATGATTGGCAAAGAAGCAGATGATCAAGCAAGAGAAAAAAGATTACATAGAGTATATTATTAATACTTTAAAGTTATGCATATAGAATATTCTGTATGCATAACACTTAATAGCAAAATTAAAAATATCTCATAGATAATATAATTTTATCTACACACTTCTTAACCATACTTCTTTTAAATTACTTTGATAGGTAGAAAATATAAATTTTAAAACTATTGCTATCTGAAATTTTATTTTAACTCAATTTTAAATTTAAATATAATTTATATAAGGAGATATTTATGGATAGTATAGTTTTGCAACAACCAAAAGCTTTTGATGTAATAAATAATACAATCATAATTCTAAATTTAGAACTACATATTAATGGGGAACTACTAATATATACAAAAAATGGAGAATATTACAAGATTAAAAAATATACACAAAGCAAAATAAAGTATGAAAATGGCTATTATTCTAAAATAGAAATCGCAAATGTGTATAATATAGAGCTAGAAAAAATCTATTTAATCGTAAATAAAATATCTAAAAAGAGAAAAATAACTAAAAAGATGTTTATTCCTTTAATTTATACTCCTAATATTTTATTAGATTACGACAATTTTTTACTGCATAAAGTAACAAAAAGTGACACCCTGCATAATTTAGCTTCGAAATATTATGAAGAGATAGAAAAATGGAAATTGATATATAGATTTAATTTAGATAAAATACCTAATAGTAAAGAGCTACATAGTGGGCAGATATTAAGAATACCCAATGTAGATTTAAGCTAAAAACTTTAGCTATTATGAGCAATAAGCTCCTCTTCTATTTTAGTGTTAATATCAGATTTTGCAAATTTTAGTGCTTGAAAAATAGCATTTTTAATAGCTTTAGCGTTTGAGCTACCATGGCTAATAATAGCACAGCCATTAATTCCAAGTAGTGGTGCACCACCATATTCTGCATAATCTATCTGTTTTTTAAGATTTGTAAATACTTTTCTTTTCATTAAAAGAGCACCAATTTTAGCTGGAATAGATTTTTTAATATTTTGACGCATTAAATCTATAATTGTAGAGGCAACACCTTCGCTTGTTTTAAGAACAACATTACCAGTAAAACCATCTGTAACAATTACATCTACAGAGCCATTAAAGATATCCCTACCCTCTACATTACCAACAAAGCCTTCTATCTCTTTAAGCAGAGGAAAAGCCTCTTTTGTAAGCTCGTTTCCCTTGCTATCTTCTTCACCATTAGAGAGTAATCCAACTTTAGGATTTGATATTTGCATAATCTCTCTTGCATAAGCTTTACCCATTACTGCAAACTCATATAGATTTCTTGGCTTACAATCTGTAACTGCACCTACATCTAAAACTAAAGACTTATTAGAAGTAGTATTTGGCATTAAAGTTGCAAGTGGTGGTTTATTAACATGCTCTAACCTACCAATTCTAAGAGTAGCAAGCGTCATCGTAGCACCACTATGCCCAGCAGAAACTACACCTTTTGCAATACCTTCTCTTACACACTCAACAGCTTTATAAATAGAAGAGTCTTTTCTTCTTAAAGCATCTGTAGCTGCATCGCTCATAGAAATTACATCATCACAATGTACAATCTCTACACTATTATCATCTAAGTAATATTGAGGTAAATAAGATAGTATCTCTTCTTGATTTCCAACTAAAATAGCTTTAAAATCAAATTCATCAAGTGCTTGAGTAACACCTTCTATAATAGGTTCAGGACCAAAGTCCCCACCCATTGCATCTATTGCAATAGTAACTTTGTCCATCAATTAGTCTTGTGCTTTATATTCACCAGTAGTTAAGTTCATTCTATGAGGCATTCTCCAAGTTCCATCAGCATCTTTAACTGGTCTTGGTAGTGTTGCTTTATAGTGTGTTCTTCTCTTAGCTGCTCTTGTTTTACTATGTCTTCTCTTAGGAACTGCCATAATTTAATCCTTTCTTTAATTTAAAATTCGATTTCTAAAATCTCTTCTGTATTACTGCAACTTTCACAAAAATTGTAATCTTGTTTTATTAACTCAATTTCACTATCTATAATATAGTCAAAATCAATTTTTCCATCAAAAAACTCGATAACATCAATTTTGTCGTTGCTATTATACTTACCCTCGCTTAAAATTAGCTCTAAATTTTCACTAATATCTCTATTAAACTCTTTTCCACATCGATTGCAAGTTAAATTTACATCTGCATTTAATGTAGAATTAAGCTTAACGCTATTACTAGATAATCTCTCTAATTTACCAACTATTGTTACTAAATCTTTAGAGTAATTAATATCTATAGGAGTCTGCTTTATTTTAGAAAAGCTTATCTCCATAATTTATGCTATTTCACTTTTATCGAAGAAAAAGTCTATCTCGATTTTTGCATTTTCTAAAGAGTCACTTCCGTGTACTGCATTAGCATCGATACTCTCTGCAAAGTCTGCTCTAATTGTACCAGGCTCAGCCTCTTTAGGGTTAGTAGCACCCATTAATTCTCTGTTTTTAAGTACTGCACCTTCGCCCTCTAATACAGAGATAACAACTGGACCAGATACCATAAACTCTACTAAATCTGCAAAGAAAGGTCTATCTTTATGAACTGCATAAAAACCTTCTGCTTCCTCTTTTGTTAATTGTTTTTTCTTAAGTGCTGCTATTCTTAAACCGTTGCTTTCAAATCTATCTAAGATTTTACCGATAACACCTTTTGCTACTGCGTCTGGCTTGATAATTGATAATGTTTGTTCCATAATGACTAATCCTATAAATTAAATTTTGGACAAAATATTATCATAATATTTTTTAAGTGTTTATTAAATTAGAAGTTATTTTAAATTTAGTTGAAAGTAAATTATATTTGTAGTTTTGCAGCTTCGCAAGAGCGAAACTACACAATAGTGAATTAGTCCTCGATAACTGGAGTACCTTTTTCACCTCTATTTTCAGAAGCTGGCAGACCATCTACTACATCGCCCCATTGAATACATCCCTCAGTTGGACAAGCTTCAGCACAAGCTGGAGTGTCATGGTAACCTACACACTCAACACATTTATCTGCATATACATAATAAATCTCTTCACCTGTTGGATTATCATCCTCATCTACAATTGCCTCTACTGGACACTCATCAATACATGCTGCACAGTTAATACAACTATCTGTAATCATTACTGCCATAATATTTCTCCTTTTATAAAGTTGTAATAACACTATACCACAAGATTTTAAATTTTCTGTTAATCTTGTAAAAAAAATACTAAATTTTTTTGTTTAAGTAGGATTTTATCTCATCTATTTTGTTTAATCTCTCCCAAGTAAATTCTTTTAATTCTCGCCCAAAGTGCCCATATGAGGCACTCTTATAATATATAGGTCGTAACAAATCTAACTCTTTTATAATTCCTAAAGGTGTTAAATCGAAACACTCTTGAATACAACTTTCTAACTCTTTAGAGTTATATTTACCCTCGCCATGAGTATCAACCATTATAGATACAGGTTTTGCAACACCTATTGCGTAAGCTATTTGTATTGTAACTCTACTACTAACACCAGCTGCTACTAAATTTTTAGCAACCCATCTTGCCGCATAAGCTGCACTTCTATCTACTTTTGTAGGGTCTTTACCACTAAATGCACCTCCTCCATGAGGGCAAGAGCCACCATATGTATCTACTATGATTTTTCTACCTGTTAAACCTGCATCTCCTTGTGGACCCCCAATTACAAAGCGACCTGTTGGATTAATATGATAAACTATATCGCTAGCTAGCTTCTCTTTAGGAATAACTGCCTCTATAACTTCTGCAATAATATCTTTTCTTAACTGCTCCTGAGAAATCTCTGGTGCGTGCTGGGCTGATACAACTACTGTTTTTACCTCAACTGGTTTACCATCTCTATATAAAATACTAACTTGTGCCTTACCATCTGGTCTAAGATATGGTAAAGTTCCATTTTTCCTAACTTCTGCTAGTTTTGCTGTAATTTTATGAGCTAAAGATATTGGCAGAGGCATTAACTCTTTAGTTTCATTGCAAGCATATCCAAATACTAAACCTTGATCACCTGCACCAATCTCTCCACTCTCTTGGTCAACACCTTGATTTATATCGCTACTTTGTTCTCCAATAGCATTTAAAACTCCTGCACTTCTGTAATCAAAACCAAATGTTGCATCTGTATAGCCAATCTCTCGTATTACATCTCGTGCTATCTCTTGCATGGGAGCATAGGTTTTTGTCTTTAACTCGCCAGTAATTACACAAAGACCATTGCTTACTAATGTCTCACATGCTACTCTAGCATCTTTGTCTCTTTGAATTATATAATCGAGTATAGCATCGCTAATTTGGTCTGCAATTTTATCTGGATGCCCCTCTGTAACAGATTCGCTACTAAAAATAAATTCGCTCATTAACTCTCCATTTTAATCGTACTAGCTATCTGCTTAGGTGTTATTTTTAAACTCTCTTCTACCACTTGTGTATTACCATGTGGTATAAAGTTATCTTCGTATTCAAAACTTCTTAACTTAATATCTGTTATAGTCTCTTGCGATAAAAACTCTAAAATGGCACTACCAACACCACCCATTTTTGCACTATCACTAAAGATATACCACTCTTTATACTTTTTTGATAACTCTAAAAGCATACTTTTATCTAGTGGTTTTACAAACCTTAAATCAAGTATTGCTATCTTTTCATCTATAAGCTTAGCTGTCTGGATAGCTCTGCCAACTCCATTACCATAGCCAATAAATAGCTTGCTATCTCCATCTTCTATTAAATGCGATACTCCAAGCGCATAATCTGGTGTGTCAGTATCGTCTGCTATAAATGCACCTCTTGGATATCTTATAGCTAATGGTCTATTAAAATCTTTTGCAAAATTCAAAAGCTTCTTAAAGCTTGTTTCGTTATAAGGAGCGGCTAAATGCAAATTAGGAATGGCTCTCAAAAAGCTTATATCAAATGCCCCTTGATGTGTCTCGCCATCTTCGCCTACAATGCCTGCTCTATCCATAGCAAATACAACACCTAAATTCATTAATGCAATATCGTGTATTACTTGGTCATACCCTCTTTGTAAAAAAGTAGAGTAGATTGTACAAAATGGCTTAAAGCCCTCTTTTGCTAATGGTCCCATAGATGTTACTGCATGCTGCTCTGCAATTGCTACATCCCAAAATCTATCTGGAAACTCCTCTAAAAGTGGGCTTAAGCCTGTTCCACTTGGCATTGCAGCTGTTACACCAACTACTCTTTTATCCTCTTTAGCAAGTTTTAAAAGGTGTTCGCTATAAATTGCAGTTGCACTTTTTTTGCTACTCTTTTTAAGAGTTTTTCCACTATCTAAATCAAAAGCACTAACTCCATGCCAATGCTCTTGTGGTCCTTCTGCAATTTCGTAGCCCTTACCCTTGGTTGTCTGGGCATGAACAATTACAGGCTTTTTAAGAGATTTTGCCAACTCTAAAGCCTCTATAATCCCTTGCATATTATGCCCTCTAATTGGTCCAATATACTCAATACCCAACTCTTCAAATAATAGACCAGGTGTTATAAGCTTAAAAGAGTCCTCTAAGCGTTTTGCCATATATGTCGCACCCTCTGGCATCTTTTCTAAGATTGACTCTATCTTACCTTTAAACTTTTGATAAAATGGTGTTGCCATTCCCTTAGATAAGTATCTGCTAATTGCACCAATAGGCTTAGCTATACTCATTTCGTTATCATTTAAAATAATGACTACAGGGTATTTTCTATCTCCTAACTCATTTAGGGCTTCGTAAACCATCCCAGCACTCATAGAGCCATCACCAATAAAAGCTACTGGTATTCTATCTTCTCCCTTTAAAGCAATTGCCTTTGCAGCACCAATTGCAAGAGAGATAGAGGTAGAGCTATGTCCAGCTTTATAGTAATCAAACTCACTCTCATCTGGACTTGTATATCCACAAATTCCCCCAAATTGTCTTAGTGTATCAAACTTTTCCCATCTATTAGTTAGTAATTTATGCGCATATGCTTGATGGCTAACATCAAAAATAAAGGGGTCTTTATTTACATCAAATACATAGTGCATACCAACTATTAAATCAGTTGCACCAAGTGTAGAGCTTAAATGCCCTCCATTTTTACTAACAGTAGTTAAAATTTTCTCTCTAATTTTAGAAGCTAAATCTTTTAGCTCATCTACAGAGTAATTTTTAATATCCAAATTTAACCCTTTTGAGTCTCTTTTATGTAGCTAAATATATTATAAATATCTAACTCATCTACTCTTTTATATTTTAAACCTAAATTCTCTATGGCACTATTTATCTCCTCTACAGATAAACCTTTACTCGCCTTTTTATCTTTATAAACGATATCAGGTTTTTTATCTAAGAGCTTAGCTTTTAGCACTATATCTCCTTAGCTAAAAAATCGAACAATCTACTATTTTGCTCTTGTGTACCTACTGTAATTCTAATTGCATTTAAACCGTAACTTGCTAAATTTCTAACAATTATACCATTTTTCATTAATGCATCTGAAATTTTTGTCGAATCTTTGCTATTATCAAACATATATGTAATAAAATTTGTAAAACTTGGTATATACTCTATCTTGTTTTTATTTGCAAAATCTATATATCTTTGCATCTGCTCTTTATTTAATGCAACAGACTTTTTAACAAATTCACTATCTTTTGATGCCTCTATAGCTGCAACTAAAGAGAGTGTTGTAATATTAAATGGAGGTCTTACTTTATATAAAACATCTATTAATTTACTATTTGCAATACCATAACCTACTCTCATTCCACCCAAACCATAAGCTTTAGAGAAAGTTCCTAAATATATTACATTTTCATAATCTAAAAAATCAGCAGGTTCAAGTTGATAATCTTTATCTTCCACATACTCCATATATGCGCAATCTACAACAACTAAAGAGCTCTTAGGTACTGCATTAACAATATCTAAAACATCTGCTTTTTTAGTTGCATCTCCGGTTGGATTATTAGGCGTACATATATAAACAATATCTGGATTTTCTGTATCTATTGCCTCTTTAAACTCTTTTACTATATGCTTATAACTTGGTGTTTTAATAACTTTTGCACCAAACTGTTTTGCATATATTTCATACATTGCAAATGTTGTGTTTGTTGTTAAAATTTTTGAGTTACTGTTTAATTTAACATGCGAAATAAACTCTAAAATCTGGTCGCTTCCTGCACCAATAATTAAGTTATTAGATTTAATATTAAATCTACTGCATAATATATCTTTTAACTCATAAAAGCTATCATCTGGGTACATATAGGCTCTATTTGCATTATCAGCGATTGCTTTAGCTACCTTAGGAGAGCAACCAAGTGGATTTTCGTTAGATGCTAGCTTAATAACATCTTCCTCTTTTATACCAAACTCTCTAACTACTAGCTCTATTGGCTTGCCTGCCTCGTAAGTCTTAATATCTTCTAAATATCTATTAAACATCATCTGCCTCTTTTATGTATGAGCCTAAAAATTTAATCTCATCTCTATATTTTTTTAAAATTTCGCCTATTTTAGTATCGTTTTTATGTCCATTAAACTCTAAAAAAAATACCGAATTCCCACCTACTATATGCGATTTAATCTTTGTTAAATCTATGTTATGCTCTTTAAAATCTAACAAAAAATCAACCAAAGCACCAGGGCGATTTTTTAATTTTGCTAAAACTGTTGTTTTATCTTCGCTTGTTTGCTTATTTTCGAAATCGCTAATTACAAAAAATCTTGTTCTATTCTTATCGTCATCTTCTATATTTCTAAACATAATTGGAACATTATACATTTTAGCAGCAACCTCTGCACATATAGCTGCTGCACTACTATCCTCTTTAGCAAGCGATGCAGCTTTTGCTGTTGAATCTACTGGAATTAACTCTATATTATCAAATCCAAAATCCTCTAAAAATTTACTACACTGATTAAATGCAATATCTTTAGAGTATATCTTTTTAATATCTTTAATATTAGCAGCTGTTGTTGCAAATACATGATGCACATCTAAAACAACTTCGCCTACTATATTTAAGTTATAATTATTTAAACAGTTTATTGTATCTGTAACTATGCCATTTGTGCTATTTTCTATTGGCACAATACCAAACTTTGCTCTTTTTGTAGCAACTTCTCTAAATACTCCATTTATCGTTGCAATTGGAACATAGCTACCTGTTAAACCAAATTTTCTCTCTGCTGCTTGATGTGTAAAGCTAGCTTCTGGACCCAAAAATGCAATCAATTCACGCTTTTCGTAATTTCTAAATGTTGATATAATTTGCGTATAGAGTGCTTCTATAAGCTCATCACTTAGTTTTCCATTATGCTCTTTGTTAATTCGTTTTAATCTATCAATAATCTCTTTTTCACGCTCTGGCCTATATATTGCGCTCTTAGTTTTTGCCTTATACTCTGCAACCTTTTCTACTAGCTCTAAACGCTTATTAAAGAGTTCTAAAACACTATTATCTATCTTATCTAACTCTTTTCTAATCTCTTGCAAGTCCATAACTTATCCTTGTAAATATAACCTCTCTAGCTCTACCATATCTTCGAAACTCTCTCTTTTTCTAATAAGTCTAAATTGACCATTTTCTACAGCAACTTCTGCAACTTTACCTCTTGTATTGTAGTTACTTGCCATTGTAAATCCATATGCCCCTGCACTTTTAACAACTAGCAAATCTCCTGCATCTAATTTTGGAAATAGTGCATCTTTAGCCAAAAAGTCACCACTTTCACAAATTGGACCTACAATATCTGTTTCGCTCTCTTCGCCCTCTTTTGGCTCGACTAAATCTATTCTATGGTAAGCATTATATAAAGATGGTCTTAAAAGGTCATTCATAGCTGCATCTACTATTGTAAATCTTTTAGCTCCATTAATCTTTTCGTAAAGCACTTTTGTTAGTAAATAGCCGCCATTTGCACTCAAATATCTTCCAGGTTCACAAACAATTGTTAAATCTAACCCCTTAATTGCACTCTTAATTGCATCTGCATAATCTTGTGGGTCTATTAAAACTTCGTCGCTATACTTAACTCCAAGTCCACCGCCAACATCGAAGAATTTAATATCTATCTTTATAGCCTTTAAAGAGCGTACTAAATCTGCTATAATTTGTGCTGCTTCTGCAATTGGCTCTAGCTTTGTTAGCTGGCTGCCAATATGAAAATGGATACCAATTGGGTCTAAATATTTAGAGTTTTTAGCAAAAATATACATTCTTTTTGCCATATCTATATCTACACCAAACTTATTTTCATGCAAACCAGTCGAGATATACGGGTGTGTTTTAGGGTCAACATTAGGGTTTACTCTTATAGAAATTCTAGCCTCTATACCCAACTCTTTAGCTACTTCTTCTACCAAATGTAACTCTGCTTCACTCTCTGTGTTTATCATTAAAATTTTAAGCTCTAGTGCCTCTTTTATCTCATCGTAACTCTTACCAACACCAGAAAAAATTATCTTATAAGGCTCTACACCTGCCATTAAAGCTCTTTTAACTTCGCCTATACTAACGCAGTCTGCACCACTACCCTCTTTTGCAAAATTAGCAATTACACTCAAATTTGAATTTGCTTTAACTGCATAAGTAACAAGAGATTTCTCCCCCTCAAAGGCAGATTTTAACTTTAAAAACTGCTCTCTCATATAATCAAAATCGTAAATATATACTGGGGTATTAAACTCTTTAGCTGCTTTTTTAAAATCTATAGACATATGCAAAACCTCTTAATCATCGTTTTTTGCAAGATTTTACCCAAAAAGAGATAATAAATAACTGACCCCAAAAGCATTCAACTAGCTATTTTTGATGCTTTTGGACTTAAAATTAAGAATCTATTTAGCTACAAAATCTAAAGAGATAGAGTTTACACAATGCCTTGTGCTCTTATTTGTAAAACCTTCTCCTCTAAAAACATGCCCTAAGTGTCCACCACAATTGGCACATACTATCTCTACTCTTCTACCATCTGCATCTGGTAGCTCCTTTACAGCACCCTCTATTGCATCATCAAAACTAGGCCAACCAGTGCCAGAGTCAAACTTAGCATCAGAAGTAAAAAGCTCAGCACTGCATTGACGACAAATATAGGTTCCATCTTCATGATGGTCCCAATACTTACCACTAAAAGCTCTCTCTGTTCCTTTATTTAAAATTACTCTTTTCTCTTCTTTAGTTAATTCATTATATTTCATTTATCATCCCTTAACTTTTCTAAATCCCAATTTTCTCTAATATAGTGGCAAGTATATCCATTTGGATAGTGCTGAAGATAGTCTTGATGCT
>CAYMUV010000005.1:0-17253 GCA_964393855.1 uncultured Nitratifractor sp. | reverse complement strand
GGCTTTGTTAATAGTGTTCCTGTCTTTCCGTTTGTATCAAACTCATTTTGAGCTCTGTGGTACTCTAAAGAATCTTTTTCAAATTCGTTACTCATTACTTCTCCTTAAATTTATTACGATGTAGAGATATTCTACCAAAGTAAGATTAAAATATTTAAGTCTTTAAAAAATATCTATTTTTATTAATAAATAGATGTTAAAAAGTGAAGATTTTACACTTTTTAACATCATTTTTAGTAGCTAATATAGTAGTTTTGTTACTTTTTTATACATAACTATTAATATTATCAAAATTACTTTTTCTTCTTAATAGCTATCTAATTTTATTACTAATAAAAAGCTTTTACTCTTAGTAAAATAAATTTTAAAGAAACTCTTTTGCAACTTTATTACCTATTTTTTGATATTGAGTATAATAATACTCTACAAATTCAGCTAATTTTTCTGTTTTTGGCAAATAGTGTTCACCAACTTTTTTTGTAAACATTGCTAAGTAATTGCTTGCATCATCTTTTTGTAAATAACTTTTAGCTAACTCTTTATAACTCTCTTGATATATCTCTTTTGCACTACTATATCTGCTATAATCAATTTTTACCATGTTATTATCTATCTTTAGTAAGCCACTCTCATATAAAAGCTCTAAATGTATTAAACCTTCGCAGTAATATGGTAATACCTCTGTAACTTCGCGCCATGCCATTAAATTTACTGCTCTACTGACTAAATCATCTATTATTAACTCTTTAAGCTCATCTTGTTCATTATCAAAAAAAGCCATTAAGCCACCTGTTGTAGCTTTAAACTCCTCTATATTTTTAAATTGCCCCTTAGCATTCATAGCAACTTCTGTATCGCTATCTATCCACAATATATGCCCAAATTCATGTCCTATTGTGCTAATATCATATATTCTATTCCAAAGCTCTGGGTTATCATTAATTAAGCTTTTTTGTTTTTGAATAAAATCTATACCAAAAAAATCTATCGCCAACTGCATTATTGGCTTTTTTGCTTTATTTTCACGAACAAAATCTACATATGCAAATATCTTTTTACCAAGTTCGCTACTAACCTCTTCGTCGTTTGGAACAACTTGTGCCGAAAAGAGTCCATTTAACTCCGCCCCATAATAGAGCATTGGTTGCCCAATATAGAGTTGCGTAGTATCTACTTGCTTTAAATTTTTAGCTATAACTTTTTGTGCATCGGCTCCAAAACTTTTAGCTAGTTTAGTTGCAAACTCTTTAATAGAACCCTTTACTTTAGAGCTCTCTTGCATAGCAGGGTTAATAATTCGCAAATCCCACTCTAGAGCAACTGCTTTTCTATATTTATCTTCGTAGTACTCTAGTGGATGTCCAACTTGTAAAGGTGTAGTAATCTTCATCCAAGCTCTATCTACATCTGCCCAAAGAGATACTAAATTATCTGGGTCACTATGAGAAAAAGCCTCTTTTATTGCGCTAAAATATCTAATCCACTCACTCTTTTGATTATATACCTCATCTTCTAAACCCTCTAAAGTTTCTATTAAAATAGTAAGTTTATTGGCAACTTCTATAACTTCGTTTACAAATGCATCAGAGTAAGATAGTCGTTTGTAGCCACCATTAGTTTTTATTAAAACAGAGTAGCATCTATCTGCAATTTTGCCATCTTTGCAATCTAATAGCTCCTCTTTATGAAGCATCTGAAAAATCTTATCTTCATCTCCTTTAAAAAGCTCAAAAAGCTCCCTATTAACACCATTTATAATATGGTCTCTCCACCTACTTTGCCACTTTGTTATACTTTCGCCAACGCTATGCACACCACTTATTAAGCTTCTATAAAATGGAGTTAAAAAACTATTTTCTTCTATAAATAGAATTAACTCCTCAAACCTTTGAAGATACAATTTACTATTAAAGTGGTAAGCAAGTTCTAATTTTGTATCTATCAAATCTTGTGTAAAACCTTGCTGTTTTAGTAGTTGCTCTAGTGCATCTTCTCGCAAGTTTACTAAATATGTTAAGCTTGCTACTACACTCTCTTCGTCTCTTCTAACACCTATATGTTCTAAAAAGCTATCTACTAACTCATCTGCCTCTTTATTCTCTTTACCTTGGGTAATATCAAAATAGCTATTTTTATGCTCTTGAGTTTTACTTAAGTAGTTATAAATCTCTTCTATATCTTTTAAAAATTTCTCTTTCATGAATATCTTCCTAGCATCTCTATTATTGGTTTAGCTAAATTTAGTGCCTTAAATCTATGCGAAATAGTATGTTTAATATCGCTATCTAACTCGCCTAGCGTCTGCTTATAACCCTCTGGTATAAATATTGGGTCATAACCAAAACCCTTATCTCCTCTTGGTGTTGTAATAACCTCTCCATGCATCCAACCATGCACTACATACTCGCCAAATTTGCTAACTATTGCAATAGCAGCTGTATAGTGAGCTTTAGAGCTAGTAAGCCCTTTTTCTTGCAATTTATTAACAACTTTTTGAAGATTATCTCTATCGCTAGCACCCTCGCCTGCGTATCTTGCCGAATATATATTTGGCTCTGCATTTAACTTATCTACACTTATTCCACTATCATCAGAAATTACAATATGCTCTTCGCCCAATTTTTTATATATCTCTCGTGCCTTTATTAAAGCATTTTGTGCAAAAGTTTCACCATCTTCTATAATCTCATAATCTCCCAAAAGTTCATAAAAAGGTGTTATATCTTGCTTTAAAATCTCTTTAAATTCTACTATTTTACCTCTATTTCCACTAGCTATAACAATTTTTAACATCTTCTAAACCTACTCTTAATATAATGGTATTATAATCACAATCTAATTAAAGTATTTTAAAGGATAAGAAAAATGAAGCCAATTATAAAGAAAGTATGGCATTTAAGTTTAATTATAGGTTTAAGATTTTTAGGATTATTTATTGTTATGTCTGTTCTATCAGCATATGCACTAAATTTAGAAGGAGCAACTCCAACACTTGTTGGCTTAGCAGTTGGTGGTTATGCATTAACGCAAGCAGCTTTACAAGTGCCATTTGGTGTTTTAAGCGATAAAATTGGTCGTAAAAAAGCCATTACAATAGGTTTAATTATATTTGGTATAGGTTCACTAATTGCAGCTGGTGCAGAAGATATCTATACACTATTAATTGGTCGTTTTTTACAAGGTGCAGGGGCAATTGGTTCTGTAATTATTGCGATGATAAGCGACCATGTTAAAGAGGAAGAGAGAGCCCACGCAATGGCAATTATGGGTATGGTAATTGCTTTAGCATTTACTTCTGCAATGATATTTGGTCCAATAGTAGGTAGTTTAGGTGGTGTTCCATCTTTGTTTAACTTAACTGCAGCAATGGCATTTGTATCTATTATTTTACTATTTACTATTGTTCCAGACCCTCCAAAAATAAAACACAGCTTTAGCGAAGACGAAGCAAAAGTAATGAGCGTATTTAAAGATGCTGACTTAAAAAGAATGTATATAACTTTTCTTTTCCACTCATCTACAATGGCAATTGCTTTCTTTTTAATTCCTATGGTTTTAAAAAATAACTTCCACTTGCCACTTAACGAATTTTGGAAAGTCTATCTACCAGCTGTAATTTTAGGTATAGTTGCAATGGGACCAGCTGCTGTATTTGGAGAAAAATATAATAAAGGTAAACAAATTTTCTTAATCTCTATTGCTATTATTGCTTTAGCATTTATACTTATGGGATTTTCTACAAAACTATGGCTATTTGGTGTAGGTGTATCACTATTTTTTATTGGCTTTAATATGTTTGAACCACTTCTTCAAAGTTTTGTATCTAAATTTGCCAAAGCCCATCAAAAAGGGGCAGCACTTGGTGTTGCAAATACATTTGCATATGTAGGTATGGGAATAGGTGCAACATTAGCAGGTAAAATATTTGAAGTTAGCAGTATTGCAGGTGTTGCTATTTCTGTTTTAGTTGTATCAATTTTTTGGGCAATATGGATTGCAGGTATGAGAAACCCAGGGCTTAGAGCAACCCTATACCTAGATAAAAACTTTTATGATTTTAGTAAATTAAATGAACTAAAAGCAAAAGGTGGGATATCTGATATCTATATAAACGAAAGCGAAGGTGTAATGGTTGTTAAATATGACAAAAGTATTATCGAAGAAGATAACATAAGAAGCTTTATGCTTAAGGCTTAATTATGAATATAAATTTTAATAACCCTCAGCTTTATCTAAATAGAGAGCTCTCGTGGCTAAGGTTTAATACTCGTGTGCTAGACCAATCAAGCTATAGTGAACTTTTGCCACTAGATAAGTTAAAATTCATTGCCATATATGGAACAAATTTAGATGAATTTTATATGATACGAGTTGCTGGGTTAAAGTCGCTATATAAAGCTGGAGTAAATGAGACAGGTCCAGATAAATTAGCCCCTATTGTTCAATTACGAGAGATTAGAGCTTACTTAAAAAATGAGCTTGAAACTTTAGAAAAAAGATATATTAACGCACTTAAAGATTTAGAAAAAGAGGGCGTATCTATAAAATCTTTCTCTAAATTATCGCAAGAGCAACAAAATATACTAGAAGAGTACTTTTTTGAGCATATATATCCAATTATAATCCCTATTGCCGTAGATGCTACTCACCCTTTTCCTCATTTAAATAACTTAAGTTTTGGAATTGCTTTGGAGTTAAAAGCCAAAAATGGAGATGTTAAACATGGGCTTGTAAGAATACCTAGAGTTTTAGATAGATTTATAAAAGTCGATAATATTTATGTGCCTATTGAATCTATTGTAAAATCTTATGTTGCAGAGCTTTTCCCTGGATTTAGTGTTATTGCATCTGCCCCATTTAGGGTAACTAGAAATGCTGACCTAGATATAGAAGAAGAAGAAGCTGATGACTTTTTAGAGATATTAGAAGAGGGGCTTCGTTCAAGAAACAAAGGTGCTGTAGTTAGATTAGAGCTAAATGGCGATGCCGACGAAGCTATAGTGGAGTTTTTATCTAAAAATTTAGAACTACAAGATAAAGATATCTACTACTATAAATTTACTCCTTTAAATCTGGGCTCGTTATGGCAAATAGTAGGAGATAAAGAGTTGGCACATTTAGTAACTTCGCCTTTTATGCCAAGAACTTTACCCCCATTAGATAGAGAAGATATCTATGAAGCTATAGAAGATAGAGATATTTTACTATACCACCCATACGAAAGTTTTGAGCCGGTAGTAAAATTTATTAAAGAGGCAGCTAAAGATTCAAATACATTAGCAATTCGAATGGTTCTTTATAGGGTTGGTTCAAACTCGCCAATTGTAAGTGCATTAATTAGTGCTGTACAAAAAGGGATACAAGTAACCGTAATGGTTGAACTTAAAGCAAGATTCGATGAAGAGAATAACCTTAGATGGGCAAAAAAGTTAGAGAGTGCCGGAGCTCATGTTGTATATGGTATTCCTGGGCTAAAAGTACATGCAAAAATTGCACAAGTTATTAAACACCAAAATGGTGAGTTAAAGAGTTTTTTACACTTAGCAACTGGTAACTATAATCCTACAACTGCAAAAATATATACAGATTTAAGCCTCTTTACTACTAACAGCAAATTCAATAGCGATGCAACTAAATTTTTCCATCTATTAACAGCTTATGCTCTTGATAAAAAGTTAAATACTCTATATATGTCGCCAACTCAAATTAAACCTAAACTCTTAAAATCTATAGAGAAAGAGGCTGAATTTGGGCAAGATGGGCATATTATACTAAAAGCAAATGCTCTAGTTGACCAAGCAATAATTAAAGCCCTTTACAAAGCATCTATGCAAGGGTGTAAAGTAGATTTAATTATTAGAGGAATATGCTGCTTAAAGACCAATATTAAAGGCATTAGTGATAATATTACAGTACACTCAATTGTAGGTAAATATTTAGAGCATCCAAGAATATATTGGTTTAAAAATAGTAAAACAAAAGCTTATATATCTAGTGCCGATTTAATGCCACGAAATTTAGATAGAAGAATAGAGCTAATGGTTCCAATTGAATCTGAAGATTTAGCTTCTAGAATAGAGAATATACTAAAGTTGCAACTTGCCGATAACACACACAGATATATCTTAGCTCAAGAGTATAACTACCAAAAAATTAAAGCTAAAGATAACGAAGAGAGCATCAACTCTCAAGAGGTATTAGAAGATTATGTAGTTAAATCTAGCAGGATTAATAGAAAAAAATCTAAATATATCTCTAAACTTGCCAAAAAAATGCTAAAGGATAGCTAATGAAGCCAATTATAATGCCATTTAAAGATTTAAATCCACAAATAGACAAAAGTGCTTGGATAGCCCCAGGCGCAACTGTTATTGGCGATTGCAGTATTGGCAAAGAGTGCTCAGTTTGGTTTGGTGTAGTTATTCGTGGTGATGTTCATAAAATAAGAATTGGTAACCGTGTAAATATACAAGATTTATCTATGATACATGTAACACACTACAAAAAACCAGACAAAAGCGACGGAAGCCCAACTATAATTGGAGATGATGTAACTATTGGACATAGAGTTATGCTTCATGGTTGCACAATCGAAGATGCCTGCTTAATAGGAATGAGTGCAACTATTTTAGATGATGCAGTTATTGGTAAAGAGTCTATTGTAGGGGCAGGAGCACTTGTAACAAAGGGTAAAAAATTTCCTCCTCGCTCGTTGATTATAGGAAGCCCTGCAAAAGCTGTAAGAGAGTTAACAGATAATGAAGTAAAAGAGTTATATGCATCTGCTAATAGATATGTAGAATTTATGAAGGATTATAGAGATGCTTAATATATTTTTAAAAAGTATAAAAGATATTTTAAGCCCAAGTGTTATATCTTTTATAATTAAAATTGGCTTAGGCAGTATTGCTCTTATGGCTATAATACTATGGCTATTTTGGGGTAGTTTTAGCTCTTTTGTAGCTACTTTAGTTACGCACATACCATTTATAGGAAGCTACGGCTTTGTTCAAAATAGTAGCTCTTTTTTAGGGGCTTTAATTGTTGGATATGGTTTAACAATTGCTCTAATATCAATTTTAACATCTCTATATAGCCCAAAACTTTTAGTTAAATTAGCCAACAAAAGTTATCCAAATATCAAAGCAAACGATTATAGTAAAATATCTAAATCGATATATTATAATATAAAAACTACTCTTATTTTTGTAATTTTACTAATAATTTGTTTACCACTTATATTTATACCTATAGTTGGGCAGATAGTAATGCTACTATTGTGGGCATATATGCTAAAAGAACCAACTTTTTATGATGTATCAACTCTATTTATTAAAGATGAAAAAGAGTACAAAGGTTATAAATCTATTTGGATTGTTGCAATAGTAGCTTCGCTATTTAACTTTATTCCAATTATTAATATATTTGCTCCAATCTTTGCACAAATAATGTTTATGCATTGGCTACTAAATAGGCTCTAATGCCTATGACATAATGCTTTAAAGGATATTCAACTTAAACATCTCCAATATATCGATACTATTTAAATTTCATTATGAAATATTTTTAATAATAGATAGCTTTTTTATCTTATAATCTTCTAAAAGTTTATTATAAAAAGGGGATAAAATGAAGCTGATTTTTAAAGCACTTATTACTGTCGCAATGCTATTTAGCGTAGCAATGGGTGATAATATGGTAGCAAGAGGCACGCCTGCAACACTTACAGGTTTAGTATGGTATGATGAAGATGCAAATGGTATTCAAAACGAACCACATCATGGTATTGGAAAAATAAAAGTACATCTATTAAAAGATGGTACAGATATTGGCTCTACAGAGACAAATATGCAAGGTATCTATAAATTTGAAAATTTAGAACCAAATCACAAATACTCTATAAAAGTTCTTAAACCAAAAAACTATCCATATTTTACTATTCAAAATCAAGGTAATGATGATACAAAAGATAGTGATATAGATATTAAAACAGGAATTAGTGATCAAGTAACTCTAAAAGCTGGAGAGACTTACGATAAATTAGATGCTGGACTACTGTGTAAATGTAAAGGTGCTTTAAGAATAGAAAAGAGCACAAACGATAAAGATGCAGATACAGCAGCAGATGCACCTACCATTAAAGTAGGAGATCATATAACTTGGAAGTATGTAGTTACTAACCCTAGTAATGTAAAAATTTGTAATATTAAAGTTGTAGATAACAGAGAAGGTGCAGTAAGTTGTCCAAGTAGTTGCCTAGAGCCAGAAACAAGTATGACTTGTGTAAAAGAGGGTACAGCAAAAGCTGGTAGCTATAAAAATATTGGTACTGTTACAGGTAAACCAGAAGGTAGCAACAAGGAATTAAAAGATAGTGACCCAAGTAACTATATTGGTTCTAAAGCAAGTATTAGTATTCAAAAATTAACTAATGGTAAAGATTCTGATAATGCTCCTGGAGAAGAGTTAAATATAGGCGATAAAGTTACTTGGAAATATATTGTTACAAATACTGGTAACCTTAAATTAACACATATAGTTGTTATAGATAATAAAGAAGGTACTATCTCTTGCCCTAAATCATCTTTAAATCCAAGCGAAAAAATGACTTGTACAAAAGATGGTATTGTAAAAGAGGGTAAATATGAAAACGAAGCAACTGTAACAGCAGATAGTGAAATGGGTAAAGTACATGATTCAGATACAAGTCACTATGTAGGTGGAGGAACAGCTTGTATTGGTAACTATTTATGGCTAGATAGTAACTTAAATGGTATTCAAGAATCTGGTGAACTTGGTGTTGTAGATATAGATGTAGAACTATACGATGCAGCAGGTAATCACATTGCTAGTACAAAAACAGATAATAATGGTGAATATATGTTCTGTGGTCTAAAACCAGGTAAATATAAAGTTAAATTTGATCAACCAAATACATATCTATTCACTTTAAGAGATAGAGGCGATGATGCAAAAGATAGTGATGTAGATAGTAATGGATGGAGCCATGTAATAGATTTAAAAGCAGGGCAAAACAATTTAACAATCGATGCGGGTATCTACTGTGAATGTGACGACTATTTGGTACACCCAGATGGTTATAAAAAAGTATCTGCAGAGTTCTCTATGCAAGGTGCTCTTTTAATGTTACTATTTACAGTATTTGCTACACTATCTTTAAGAAGATTTAAAAAAAAGGATATTTAATACCATAAGATAGAGTAAAACCACTACTCTATCTTATTAACTTGCTACTATTAATTTTATACTTTACTAAACTAAAACTACCATATAAGCTATAGCTACTTTTTTATTTTTTATGCTATAATTTAAAAAATTTACATTTATTATAATATTTAAAGAGATAAGGTTTTATAGATGAAAAAAGCTTTTACAATAGTTGAATTAGTATTTGTGATAGTTATTATCGGTATATTAACTGCTATTGCAGTTCCAAAATTTAGTGCTACAAGAGATGATGCAACTATCACTAAAGCTAAAACTACTTTAGCATCGCTTAGAAGTGCTCTATCTCAAGAGGTGCAGGCTAGAATGATGAAGGGAGATTACACTCCTGTAAATAATTTAGGCGGTGCTATTAATACTCATAACAAAGAGATATTTGACCATTTTGATGGTAAAAATAGTCAAAATAGAGTTTTAGAGTACCCCCCTCTATCTTGTAAAGATGCTAGTGCAAAAGGGTGTTGGATGCGAACAGGTAATAACATATATACCTACTATTTTCCATCGGCAATTGGGGGTAGTGCTACAATAACCCTAAGTAATAATAGACTAAATTGTACACCATCTAACAAATGTAAATATTTAGAACATTAATGTACTACTACCAAGTTGCTCTACTTAACTCTAATGCTCCTATACTAACATATAAGTATAATAATAAATTAGAGCTTGGAGCTTCTGTATTAGTTCCCCTTAAAAGCAAAGCTAAAAGCGCCGTTATTTTAAAAAGCTGCGATAAGCCAAGCTTTAAATGCCAAGATATTTTAGAGGTTGATAATAAAAGATACTCAAAAAATCAACTAGAGATAGCAAACTTTATAAAAAGCTACTACTTTAGCTCTATGGGCGAAGCATTAGGGCTTTTTTATCCTGAGTGCAATAAAAAAGTAGAGTTATCAGCTATAGATATTTCAAATTTACCAATACTAACAAATCTGCAACAAAAAGCACTTAAACAGATAGAAGAAGAGAGCCTATCTCTACTTTTTGGAGTAACTGGTTCTGGAAAAACAGAGATTTATATACACCTTATAAATCAAGCTCTAAAGAGCAAAAAGAGTGCAATTGTCTTAATGCCAGAGATTGCCTTAACACCACAAATCACTAAAAGAGTAGAGAGCTACTTTGGAGATTGCGTAGCATCTTGGCACTCTAAGCTTACAAAAAAGAAGCGTTTAGAGATTTTAGATAGAATATATAGTGGAGAGATAAGAGTAGTAATTGGTGCTAGAAGTGCACTATTTTTACCTATGCAAAATTTAGGTTTAATCGTAGTAGATGAAGAGCATGACGATAGCTACAAAGCGATGAGTCGTCCAAGATATAATGCAAAAGATTTAGCTATCTATATTGGCAAAAAATTGAATATAAAAGTTCTATTAGGTAGTGCAACTCCTTTAGTAAGTAGCTATAAAAAATATAAAGTTGTACGACTTAAAAAACCATATAAAGAGGCAAAAAAAGAGTATAAATTTATTACAGGCGAGGTAAGTGATTATAGAGTCTTATCAGAGATTTCAAAAAGGGTACAATCAAAGGAGCAAGCACTAATTTTTGTTCCAACAAGAGCCAATTTTAAATATATAGTTTGCTCTAATTGTGGAAAAACTCACACCTGTCCATACTGCTCTATTGGTATGAGCCTTCATAGAAAAAAGAGATGCCTACAGTGCCACTACTGTAATTTTACACAAGCTATTAGCGAGACTTGCCAATTTTGTGGTAGCCACTCTTTAAGCTCTCAAAGAGTTGGTACATCAGAAGTTGCAGAGTTAATCTCTAACGAAATAGAGGGTTCAAAAATTGAGCAGTTTGATAAAGATAATATTACAACAGCAAATAGACTATACAAAGCCCTTAAGCGAGTTCAAAGTGGAGAGTCTAATATAATTGTAGGTACACAAATGCTAAGCAAAGGACACGACTATCCAGAGATTACCCTAAGTGTAATTACAGGCTTAGACTATACAGCAGCAATGGGTGATTACAGAGCAAAAGAGAGAGCAATATCTCTACTGCACCAAATAGCCGGAAGAAGTGGTAGAAGCAAAGATGCACTAATTTTAATACAAAGCTCACAGCCAGACTTTTTTACTCCATATCTAAAAGATTACGAAGAGTTTTTAAAAGAGGAGCTAGAGTTTAGAGAAGAGCTATATCCACCCTACAAATCACTAGCTAGAGTCTTAATATCTAATAGAGATTGGCAAAAGGCAGATGCTCTAACAAAAGAGTTAGCAAACAGACTAAAAGAGTTTAAAGATATAGAAGTAGTCGGCTTTGGAGCATCACCTATAGAGCGTATATCTAATAGATGGAGATTTAATATTCTACTAAGGGCAGATAAAAAAATAGAGTTACTAAAAGCTTTAACAACTATTTATCAGATTACAGATTGCGAAATAGATATTGATCCTGTAGATTTTTCTTAATTTAACTCCATAAAGCCATATTAAATAATCATTTTTTTGATTTTTTTTGCTAGAATTCCATAAAAAACTTAAGGATTTTTAGTGCTTACATTAGATGAAGTTGCAAATTATGCAGATATTTTAGCTGTACCCTTAGCAATAATTGGTGTTATATTGATTATTAGGCAATTAAATCTATCTTTAGCAGAGAGCGAAAGAGAGCATCTAAGACGCCAAAAAGAGATGACTCTAGAAGCCTATGGTGCAATTAGAGGCGACTTAAGAAAAGCAGTAAAAAATATTAGAAATGCCCTAGAACTAGAAGATATGTTCGATAAGTTTGAGCAAAAACATTTAGAGATGATACTAAACGACAAAAGATTAAGAGGCGAAGTTATTAAAATGTTAGCTCTTATTAATAAGTTTGCAGTTGGCGTAAAACATGATGTATTTAATTTAGAGCTTGTAAATGACTTAGCAGGAAGATTGTTTATAGAAACTTACAATCAATTTGAACCATACATTAAGCATGTGCGAAAAGACTCGCCAAAATTTTATGTTGAGTACGAAAGAATGGTTAAAAGGCTAAAACAGTTACAAAACAAAGATAGTGGGCAAGTTATTTTTTAATTTTTTAAAGTATAATCCAAATAAAAAGAGATTATATGAAAGAGCGATATCCAACTAAAAAAATATATATAAAAGATGTAGCTATTGGAGGAGATGCGCCAATTAGCGTTCAATCTATGACTTTTAGTGATACTAGAGATGTCAAAAGTACACTAGAGCAGATAAAGAGATTGCACTTTGTAGGTGCAGATATCGTAAGAGTTGCAGTACCAGATATGGAAGCAGCCTTAGCACTAGAGCAAATTAGCAAAGAGAGCTCTTTACCATTAGTAGCCGATATACATTTTAACTACCGCTTGGCACTAGAGGCTGCAAAATGGGTAGATTGCATTCGCTTTAATCCAGGAAATATTGGCGAAAAGAGTCGTATAAAAGAGATTATAAAAGCTTGTAAAGAGAGAAACTTACCAGTTAGAGTTGGGGTAAATGCAGGTAGCTTAGAGAAAGAGTTTGAGCAAAAATATGGTGCAACTGCAAAAGGTATGGTTGCAAGTGCAGAATATAACATAAAGTTTTTAGAAGATTTAGACTTTACAGATATTAAAGTATCTCTAAAAGCAAGCGATGTAGAAAGAACAGTAGATGCATATAGAATGCTTCGCCCTAAAAACAACTATCCATTCCACTTAGGCGTTACAGAAGCTGGTACAATTTACCACGCTACAATAAAATCTGCAATAGGCTTAGGTGCTCTACTACTAGATGGTATAGGCGATACAATGCGTGTATCAATTACAGGAGAGTTAGAAAAAGAGATAACTCTTGCTAGAGATATTCTAAAAGATAGTGGCAGAGTTAAAGATGGTGTAAATATTATCTCTTGCCCAACTTGTGGAAGAATAGAGGCAGATTTAGTTAAAGCAGTTGCCGAAGTAGAGAGCCGTGTTAAGCATATTAAAAAACCACTTAATCTTTCGGTAATGGGGTGTGTTGTAAATGCAATCGGCGAAGCAAAACATGCAGATGTTGCAATAGCTTATGGCAAAGGAACTGGCTTAATAATGGTTAAAGGCGAAGTAGTAGCAAAACTGCCAGAAAAAGAGTTAGTAGATAGATTTGTGCAAGAGGTAGAGAAGTTTGCAAACGAAGCATAAAGGCTAATTTTGTTAGGAAAATTTATTGCTTTTTTTATTCTTTTTGTTGCAATAGTTATTGGATATAATATCTATATGGAAACAACAAAAAATACTCCAAAACCCAAAATAACAAAAATAAAAAAAGAGAGTAAAGAGAAGAAAACTACTAAGCCTTCTTCAACTATACCTATATCTAAAGTTAAAAATAAAATTAAAGATATTCTTGAAAAAAACTCAACTAAAAATACTAAAAAGATTAAAACCAAAAAGCCAAAAAAGGTTGTAAAGGTCTCTAAAATATTAGCCTTAACCGAGAGTTTAAGCGAAAGATTATCTACACTAAATGCAAATAGTGGGGATCCAATCTTTATTAGAATATTTAAAAAAGAGGGAACTTTAGAAGTTTGGATAAAACCACCAAAATCTAAAATTTATAAACTTTTAAAAATATACAAAATTTGTAACTACTCTGGACATTTGGGTCCAAAATTAAAAGAGGGCGATAAACAAGCACCAGAGGGATTTTATAAAGTTTATAAAAACTCTTTAAACCCAAATAGTAGTTACCATCTATCTTTTAATTTGGGCTATCCAAACCAGTATGACAGAGTGCATCATAGAACAGGTAGCTACCTAATGGTACACGGCAACTGCGTATCTGTTGGCTGCTACGCAATGGGGAATAAAAATATAGAAGATATCTACTCTTTAGTAGAAGATGCTCTAGATAATGGACAACATTTTGTAAATGTACATATATTCCCATTTAAAATGGAGCACTTACAAGAGTATAAAAGATACAAATGGTACAACTTTTGGCGCAACTTAAAAGAGGGTTACGACAAATTTAACAAAACAAAAAAACCACCAAAAATCAGTGTAAAACACAAAAGATATATAATAAACTAATATGTCCATTTTATGGCATATTTATACTACATAAAGTTCAGTTTTATTAAAAAATGATAAAATAAAAGTAAGAAAATAAAAGGCAAAATTATGGATGAGTTATATAATTTAAATATAGAAAAAGCAGTTCTTTCTGCAATAATTTTCGACCCAGAGATATACGAAGATATAGCTACAGACCTAAAGCCTAATGATTTTTATTTGCCTTTTCATCAACACCTATTTAGTGCTATGGAAAAACTCTTTGAGCAAGATCTACCAATAGATGAAGAGTTCTTAAAAAAAGAGTTAATAAAAATAGATAAATTTGATGAAATTGCAATGATAGAGGTTATTGGTGCAAACCCAATTACAAATACAAAAGCCTATGTACAAGAGATAAAAGCCTACTCTAACAAAAGAGCCCTTATAACACTTGCAACACAAATTAAAAAACTTACTATCGAAGATGATTTAGAGGCGATAGAGGTTATGGATAGAGTAGAGCAAAAGCTATACGAAATAACACAAGATAGTATTAGCGAAGATTTTAAAGACTCTAAGCAAATTACAGTAGATATGCTAAAAGAGATAGAGCGTCTTAAAGCCTTAGGAAACTCTAAATTAATTGGTGTAGATACAGGTTTTGAAAACCTAAACGATAAAACAAGTGGTTTTGGTAAAGGAGATTTAGTAATTATTGCAGCAAGACCAGCTATGGGTAAAACTGCAATTGTTTTAAATATGGCACTAAGAGCCATAGAGCGAAACGAAGGAGTTGCCTTTTTCTCGCTAGAGATGCCAGCAGAGCAATTAATGTTAAGAATGCTATCTGCAAAAACTTCTATACCACTACAAGCACTAAGAGTTGGGAATATGACCGATGATGAGTGGAGCAGACTATCTGATGCAACAGACGATTTAAGCAGAAGAAAGCTATTTGTAGATGATGGTGGTTTTGCAACAATTCACCATGTAAGAAGTAAGCTAAGAAAACTTAAATCTCAACATCCAGAGATATCTCTTGCAATAATCGATTATCTTCAACTTATGAGTGGAGATGCTAAAAGTCAAGCAGGAAGGCAACAAGAGATTAGTGAAATTTCAAGAGGTCTAAAACAGTTAGCAAGAGAGTTAGAGATGCCAATTATAGCCCTATCTCAATTAAATCGTGGCTTAGAAAGCCGAGATAACAAACGCCCAATGTTAAGTGACCTTAGAGAATCAGGTGCAATCGAGCAAGATGCCGATATTATTCTTTTTGTTTATAGAGATACTGTCTATAAAGAGTCACAAATAAAAGAGAAACTAGAAAAAGCAAAAACCGAAGAAGCAGGAGCAGAAAAGGTTCAAAAGCTTCAGCAACAATACGATGAAATAAGAAATAAAATAGAAGATGAAACAGAGCTAATTATAGGCAAGCAAAGAAATGGACCAACAGGCACAGTTGCACTAACTTTCCATAAAAGATTTACAAGATTTGTTGACTCTAAGCCAAAAGGTGCAGCTTTTGAAGTTGTTTACGAAACTGGCGATTACGATGCAACCGAAGCAAAAATAGATGCTCCAATTATATAAGTTATGTTAGCACCACCACCACTATTTAAAAATAGAAAAGAGTTTATTTTAGTTGCCCTGCTTTTAATATCAATAATAGCTATTAGACTATTTTTTGAGTATCAAAAATTTAACTCTATTCGCTTGGCAAAAAACTACTATACCGAAGCACAAGTTATTAATATCTATAAAGGCAAAGGCTACAAAAAAGGCTCTAATCTATTAAAACTTAAATCAAACGATGGCTTAAGCTTCTACCTATATACATATGGAGAAAAACCAAAAAGATACGATTGGTTAAGGGTAAAATTAAGACTTAAAAAGAATACAAACTTTTACGACTACCTTAAGGGCTTTTTTGCATATGGAGAAGTTTTAGAGCATATAGAAGATGGCTTCGATGCAAAAGCCTACCTAAGAAAGTTAATAGATAAACAGCACAATGGTTACAAAAAAATTAAAACTTTTTACCATGCAATATTTTTAGCAGACCCATTAGATAGCTCTTTACGGCACAAAATATCATCTTTAGGGGTATCTCATTTAGTTGCAATTAGTGGATTTCATTTAGGAATTTTATGGATGATTATTTTTGGTTTTCTATTTATTCCTTACCGATATTTGCAGCAAAAATATTTTCCTTGGAGATACAGAAACATAGACTTAGGGCTAATTGTATTAACGCTTTTAGCAATTTTTACGCTATTTGTAGGCGCACCACCTGCACTTGTACGCTCTTTTATAATGCTTCTTATTGGTTGGGTTATATTAATTCTAGGTTTAGAGCTATTAAGCTTTAAATTTTTAGCCTTAGCTCTGCTATTAATTTTAGCATTTGATCCAAAACTAATTGCATCTTTAGGTCTGCTTTTATCGATAACTGGTGTATTTTATATATTTTTAACAATAAAATGGTTTAAAGATAAAAGCCCATGGTTTGTTACATTTATAGCAATACCTGTTGGAATATTTTTATTAATGTTCCCAATAGGTCACTACTTTTTCCCAAATACAACACCTTGGCAGTTAATGTCGCCAATTTTATCGGTTCTATTTATTCCATTTTATCCAATAGTAGCACTTTTACACTTTTTTGGATTGGGTGGAGTTTTCGATAGCTCACTGCTATGGCTATTTAATCTACCAAAACATAGCATAAATATTGTTGCAATGCCAAAAATAGTTATCTTAACATATATAGCAAGCTCAATTGCATCTATATTTAGTAAAAAAGCCTACTATGCAACACTTATATATGCAACACTAATTACAACTTGGTATATGCTAATTTATCTATTTAATAGCTAATACAAAGAAAAGTTTTAAACAATATTATTTCTTTTGAAGATATTCCATATAGAGTTACAGCAACTCTTTAAGCTCTGCTCAAGATATTGCTGTAACTCTTATATATTTTAATTAGCCAAAATCTTTGCCGCCTCTTT
>CAYMUV010000004.1:7747-18141 GCA_964393855.1 uncultured Nitratifractor sp. | reverse complement strand
GCGAAGCTTTAGTGAGAGGAATTTGTAAGGGGCTTTGCTCCTTACAAAGGAGAAAAACAAAAAATAGTATATTTTTTTCTCGCCAACGGCGAAGCTTTAGTGAGAGGAATTTCTCTGAAGCTTTGCTTTAGAGAAAGAAGAAAAATAAATAACAACAAAAAAGGAGCCCTATGAGTCGATTAATTAAACCTTCGGAATATGCAAAAGAGTGTGGTGTATCTAGACAAGCTATCTATGCTAAAATTAAAAAAGGGCTTCTTAAGGCAAAAAAAGTTGATGGGCAAATTTTTATTGAGCTTGATAGCTCTGTAACAATCGATAATAAAAATAATCAAACTTCTAAAAATACTCCTAACACAGAGTCTCACAAAGATCTTTTGCAAGCTAAAGATGAGACAATAAATATTTTAAAAAATACTATAAAAGATTTAAAAGATACTAATAACTTAATAGTTGGCACACTAAAAGGTGAGGTTGATCTTTTAAAAGAGGCTTTTGGAGAGATGCAACAGTTATACAGAACACAAATCGAGCATTTAAAGATAAATGAGCCTCCAAAACTAACAAATAGTAAAGATATAGAGGTAATCGATAGCAGCAATTATATAGAGATAAAAGATTTAGCTAAAGATTTAAATTTAAATAAGAAAGATAGAAAAAAATTTATAAGAGCTGCAAAAGAGTTGCAAGTAAATGGAGATTTCAGATTTGTAGAGGCTAATGGTGAAATTTATGCACTAAAAAGTGCAAGTTACGAAGATTTTTTAGAGGCTTTAAAAAGCCTTTAATTTGAACTATCTATATTTGCTTCTGCAAAATCTACTGTAAAATATGTATAACCATCTTTTTGCTCTGCATCAGCACCAACATAAGAGAATCTTGGATTCATTAATATCTTACAGTGAACTGGTTCATTAATCCAATTATTAATAGCTCTTTTTAAATTTGGTACTAATTTATTACTTTTAGCCAACTTATTAGATGTTCTAGCTATATCCTCACCTACTAAAAGACCTGGTTTTACACTATATCCAAAATATTGAATTCTTTCCATATATGTACTACCTAAGTTAGGGGCTTTTTTTGCAACATCAATTTCTGAGCCAGAACCATTATGTTGTAAAAAGTTATTAATAGCCATATCTTTAGTATGTGAAGATGCAGCACTTTCTAAATTAGAGTTCCATTTTACTGGTGGTGCAGGTGGTGCACATTTAGCACCTTTTGCTCTTGCTTGATTAATGTATGATAATATTATGTTGCTATCACTAGATAGATTCATATTAATATTACCACTATTGTGACTACTTTTTAACTCTTTTTGATTAGAAGCACAACTACTTAATACAATTACGGCAGCTAATAATAGAATATTTTTATACATAATTAATCCTTTTTTATTTTATAAAAGTATATCTAAATAAATATAAGATTATTATAATTTATCATTTATTGGCAATAAATTTGATATAAATTGTTAATATTTATTTTTATTTTTAATTGTATTATGCTAGTGTAGTATATTAAACTCTATTTTTTATATTTAGAAAAGTGAAATATTTTTTAGTGTTTAAAATCTGTTAAAAAGATTATTTAATACTTAAAACTACAAAATATATAAAATTATTGCTAATAGCTCTTTTGAATAGCTAAAATATACCAAAACATAGGATATAGCAATGTTAGCAGTAAATAGAAATGTAAAACTTTTTATGTTTTACATTCTATACTTATATTTAGAATTTATAAAACTAAATTAAGATTAAAAAATTAGCTTTAAGCTTTATGCTTAAGTAGTAAAACAAGCTAACTTGTTAATATTCTTATTAATAAACTAATTGTTAGCCATTAAAAGTTAAAACTATTTTTTAACTCCTTTGCACCACTCTTTCATTGTGTCGTTAGCATTTTGATTTGGTGCTTCTAAAAATGATAAAACAAAACTATTTTCTAACTCTGCTACACCTATACTTCTTGGTCTTACTCCTAAAACTAAAGGTGTTGGTATCTCTTTTCCAAAACAGAAAATTGCAATTTTAGCATTTATAATTTTCTTATCTATCTCTCCTACTTTTAAAGAAGATGTATGTTCATAATTATCGAAAGTTGCAATATATGTTGCTACTGGATGCTCTAATACTTTAGCTTTTATATGTTCAATAATAGCATCTACGCTATTAAAGTTAGAGCTATCTTTACTAATTTCGATTGTATTAATTGGATATTTATCTTTAAAATTTAAACTGTTCATTATTTTCCTTTATTGTTTTTATAAGATATAATTATATTAAAACTTTCTTAAACTATTTGTTGTTAATTTAGAAAAATTGGTTATAATATAATATCTGAAAAAAGGTGTATAAGATGGTAATGAGTAATATAGTTTTTTGGGGACTAATTTTTGCTTTAGTAGCTACTGTAATATATGGATTATATCAATTTAGAGATTACTTTAAGAATTTTTTACCTTTTATTATTGTAGATGCCCAAGAAGTTGCAGTAATAGATAATCGTATCGGTAAAGATAGAGTAGCCACAGAGGGTATTAGCCGTTATATTCCAGGTGTAGAAGTTATTGCCAAAAAACTAACCTTAAAAGAGCACCCAGCCGACCCACCAAAGCAAGAGATAGTTACATCAGATAATATAACAATCGAAGTCGATATGATTGCGATGATGAAGATAATAGACCCATTAAAAGCAGCTTTTGCTGTAGAAGATTATAAATCTGCAATAGAGAGCCTTGTATCTACATCTACAAGAAAAAGGCTAGGTACAAGAGAACTTAACGAAATAAAGGCAAAGCAGTCTGAAATTGCAGAGCGCATTAAAGAAGAGATTAATGTAGAGATGCAGATAAAAGAGAAGTGGGGTGTAGAGATTACTTTAGTAGAGTTTGAGGCTATCGATTACTCGAAATCTGTAAAAGAGGCAATGGAGAAAGAGTTAATTGCCGAAAAAGAGAAAAAAGCAGCAATATTAAAGGCAGAGGGTGAACACAAGGTACACGAACTTCATGCTGATAGCGAGAGAATATTAATAGAGCAAAGAGCAAAGGCAACCAAAAATGCTATAAAAGAGTTAAAAGAGTTAATGCCAGATTTGCCAAACTCTGAAATAATGGAGTTTTTAACAAAAAATGCTTATATAGATTCTATGAAAGAGCTTTCTGCTTCTAAAAACTCTAAGTTTGTACTCTTCCCATCGCAAGCCGATTCGCCTATGGATAAGGTTATACAAACAGAGTATTTAAGCAAAGGTGTTATAAATAAAGATAAAGAGTAGTTGTTGGATAGATTAAGCTCTGTACTTCTTTTTATTGTTATAACTACTGTTTTATTTTATGGTGGCTACAACACTATACACCCAAGAAGTGCAATATTAAACAAAAAAGTTATAAAAAAAGCAGATGATAAAAAAATATACTACAATAACGAAAATGATACTATTGCATATATTACAAATGTCATAAATAATGGCTCTAATAAGTTTAATCTTAAAGGTGGGGCTATGGAGGGTGGTTATATACCTAAAGAGAATGCAAAAGATGTTGCTTGTTATGTATATGAGCTATCTGGCAAAGTATCTTCATATAAGTTTAATAAAAATGCATCACTATACTTTAGTAGTAGCTGTGCAGGGTGCCATGGGTATGATGGCAAAGGAATAAAAGGCACATATCCAGATTTAACAAAGAGAAAATTATTAGGTATTAAGGAGAATTTATGATTTTAGTAACTGGTGGAGCTGGCTATATTGGCAGCCACACACTTATAGAGTTAGATAGTGCTGGCAAAGATTTTGTAGTTTACGATAACCTTTCTAACTCTTCAAAAGAGTCACTTAAAAGAGTAGAGCAAATTATTGGTAAAAGTGTTAAGTTTATAGAGGGTGATATTAGAGATAAAAAGAGACTTAAAGAGCTATTTAGTAGTTACTCTATTGATTGTGTTATACACTTTGCAGGGCTTAAAGCTGTTGGCGAATCTGTAGAGAAGCCACTAGAGTATTACGATAATAATGTTGCAGGAACACTAAGATTGCTAGAGGCAATGAGAGAGGCTGAGTGCAAGCAGATTGTATTTAGCTCCTCTGCAACAGTTTACGGCGACCCTGCAAGTGTGCCAATTACCGAAGATTTTCCACTAAGTACTACAAACCCCTATGGTTCTAGCAAATTAATGATAGAGAATATTTTAAAAGATTTATATATTAGCGACAGGAGTTGGAAGATAATTTTACTTAGATACTTTAACCCTGTTGGAGCACACAAGAGTGGTTTAATTGGCGAAGACCCAAATGGGATACCTAATAACTTAATGCCATATATTAGCCAAGTTGCTGTTGGAAAACTAAAAGAGTTAAGCGTATTTGGTAATGACTACAATACTCCAGATGGCACAGGTGTTAGAGATTACATTCATGTTGTAGATTTAGCAAATGCCCATGTTAAAGCTGTTGAGAAAATAAAGTGTATATCAAAAGTAGAAGCGATAAATTTAGGAACAGGCAAAGGTTATTCGGTACTTGATATGATTAAAGCATTTAAAGAGGCAAGTGGCAAAGATATACCATATAAAATAGCTCCAAGAAGAGCTGGAGATATAGCACAGTGCTACGCAAACCCTGCTTATGCAAAAGAGCTTTTAGGTTGGGAGGCAAAGAGAGATTTGCTAGATATGTGCAAAAGCTCTTGGAATTGGCAAAGCAAAAACCCTAATGGCTATAAAAGTGCTGCCACATAAGCTTTATAATGGTTAAAGCCACAATTATTAAAAAAAAGAGTCTAATAAATTTAATCTCTTTTTTGTGCACCAAGTTAGAACCCAAAAATGCACCAATTATCTGACCAACTCCCATAACTAAACCTGCAATCCAAACAACTAAACCTAAATAGATAAATATAGATAACGAAACAATATTACTTGTAAAATTAAATAGTTTTGTCTGAGCAGTTGCCTCTTTTAAATTAAGCCCTATTAATAAGACTAAAGCCAATGTCCAAAAACTACCAGTTCCAGGACCAAAAAAGCCATCATAAAAACCTATTAAAAAACCAAAAATAGTATAAAAAAGATAGTGATTCATTCTACTCTTTTGTGATTTTTCACCTAATTTTGGTGTTAACAGAGTATATATAAAAATAATAATCAACATTACTATAATTAAAGAGACTAAAGAGTCTGCTTTAAAAAATTGAACAGTTATTGCCCCGCTAGAGGCACCAATAAAAGTAAAGAAAACACCTAAAATAAGCTCTTTTGGTTTCATTAACCCAACTCTTGCATAATTTAGTGTAGCTGTAAATGAGCCAAAAGAGCTTTGTAGTTTATTAGTAGCTAAAGCTTGGTGTGGTGGCAAACCAATTGCTAAAAGTGCAGGCAGAGTTATTATGCCACCACCACCTGCAATAGAGTCTATAAATCCTGCTAAAATTCCACTTCCAAATAGTAATAGTAGTGAAATAAAATCTAAATCTATCACTTTTTACTCGATTTTAAAATTAAGAGTGCATCTTTATAGATTGGTTCATCTATAAAGCCATATTTTTCGTGCATTACTCCATTTTCGCCAGATTTACTATGTAGTTCAAAAAACTCTTTTATCTCTTTGGCTCTTGTTAGCTCCTCTTTATTAATGCCAAAAATTTTGTTTGCAATCTCTAACTGCTTTGGTCCAAGGCAGGCTTTAGACTCGAAGCCTATTAGTTTTTCTCGTTTACACCAAGCCCTAAACTCATTTACATTATTGTAATCTTGATACATAAAGCTAACTGGCTCTAGGTTTACACTTTTTGTGTCAATTAAAAATTTACTTAAAATATAATCTATTGTAGGGTTGCCAAGCTCTAAAAGGCTTTGTGGCAGGTTTAGAGAGTTTAGTAAATCTAAAATACCTAAATTTGCTGTTGTAAACCTATTGTCAATTTTTAAATCTCTTATATTATAAAATGCCTCTTTTGTCTCTAGCGAAATGTGTAACTCTTTGTCATCTCTTATTAAATTTAGCGCCTCTTTTATCTCGGCTTTAGTTTTAACTTTTGGAACTCTAATTGCTAAAAAATTGTATGGGTTTAGTGCTTTTATCTCTGCAATACCACCTTCATTAAGTGCATTTACTCTAACTACTATTTTTGCACAAGATTCTATTTTTTGCTCTAAGAGATTAATAATATTATTTAAGGCTTCGCCCTTTCTCTCTTTTGCTATTGCATCTTCTAAATTTAGTGTAACTACTCCTGCTTTTATGCTAGGGATTTTCTCTAAATGTTTCGCTTTTAGTGGGTTTATCATTAAATTTGTAATTTGCATTTTAGCCTCCTACTGCTAAGATAAATAGTGGTAGTGTAAATAGCGATAAAATCGAGCTAACAACTATAGATGCTGCGATTAAATTTTTATCTAAATTGTATATATCAGCCAGTACAAATGGGGTTATTGCAACAGGCATTGCTGCTTCTAAAACAGATATTTCGAATGCTTTTGTGTGGTAAAATTGCAAAGCAAACAAAAAGAGTATTGGCACTACTATTAACTTAAGTATTGTAATGCCAGCTAAGTGTTTTAAATCTATTTTTGGCAACTTTTGAGCCAAAAATATACCTAAGGCTATTAGTACTGTTGGTGTTGCACCATCTGCAAGTGTATAGATTGATTTTTCTAAAAAATATGGTAATTTAATATTAAAAATAACAAGAATTAGCGATATAATTACCGATATCAAAAGTGGATTTTTAAGCCCATCTAAAAAGACTTTTTTACTTAAAACCCCTCTTTTGCTATACTCTAAATAGGCAACTACAACACTAAAAAGTAGCAGAGTATATATTGCTATATGTATGCTAATTATTGGCTCTGCACCACTATAAAGCGAGCTAATTATAGGAAAGCCCAAATATCCAATATTACCAAAAAATACAGCAATTACATAGCTATTTGCAACTTCTTGTTTTAGCTTTAAAAATCTACCAAAAACTATTAAAGAAAAAATTGTGCTTAAAAGTAATATAAAGTTAATTATAATAAATTTAAAATCATTAAAAGTTGCTACCTCAACTTGCGTAATACCTTTTAGAATTAAAGCAGGAAATAGCAAATAGAGTGCTACGCCATTTAATACGCCACTCCAAGACTCTTTAGCAACTTTTATCTTTAAAAATACCCCTACTAGAACAATTACAACTAAAGGTGCTAGTGCATTAAAAATAGATAGCATATATACCTTTTTTGCTGTAATTGTAGCAAAACTATTTAGTCAATTTAGCTAAAATATCTAAATCTATTACCCAAACTCCACTACTGCTTGAGCTAACATAGGCAATATCTTTATCTATTAGTATATCTTTTGCTTTATCTGTTGTATCTACCTCTATAAGCTCTATATTGTTTGTTAAATCTATTACACTTAAGCCATTCTCGTTTGCAATATATGCTAAGTTGTTAACTATTTTAATATCGCTACTAAAGGCATCTAAAGGTATAGTTTTTTCGATTGAATAAGTTGATAAATTTAATATTTTTACTCCATCATCGCCAACTAAATATGCTTTTGTTTCATCTTTGTTTAATACTACTCTTTTTATATAGCTTTTTGTATCTATTGCTTTTATTTTAGTTAAACTATCTAAATCTATTACCCAAACTCCACCAACTCCTAAAGCTAAATAGGCTTTTTTGCCAGCTTTATCTACTGTTATATCTAAAGCTTTTTTATTAGTTGCTAAGCTCTGAAGCAGTGTTAAGCTATCTTTGTCAATTAGCTTTACACCTTTGTCGCCATCGCTTATTACTATTTTATTGCTATTTGGTATAAGTTTTATGCTAGATGTAAAGCCATCTGTATCGTAACTGTCAACTAAAGTTGGGCTACTTAAATTAGAGATATCTATCTTTAAAACACCTTTTGTACCATCGGCTAAGTAAGTGTAATTGCCATCTACTGCCAAATCTGCACTAAAACCTTTTGTATCTAAATAACTCTTTGTTTTTGGATATTTAGGGTTGCTAATGTCAACTAACTTTAAACCTTTATAACCTTGTGCTACAAATAGAGTATTCTCTTTTTTAGCTAAATTATAAGCCTTATATGCTGTAAAAATTTTAGATATTTTTGCAGGATTTTGTAGCTTTATAGTAGGCAATATTGTAATGCCTGTATTGCCTGTTGCTACATATAACTCTTTTTCGTTTTCTGATAATATCGATGCGTAACTTCTATAAGGTGTAGTTAAATGGTTTATTATAGATGGCTTCTCTTTAGAGATATCTACTACTTGAATATTACCTTTTCTATCGCTAACATATGCTCTTGTCTCTTTCGAATTTAATACAATATTCGAAGCAAAATCAGAAGTGCTTACATGAGAGAGATAAGTAATATTTGTTAAATCGCTAATATCTGCAACAACCATACCCTTATATCCATCTGCAATATATACCTTATCTTGTGCTTCAGATATTGTTATAGAGTTTGCCACACCATATGTATTAAATTTTCCAATAGTTTTACCTGTATCTAAATCTATTGCTAAAACTCCTGTTTTACCATCTGCTACTAAAGCTGTAGAGCTATTTAGCAACTTAATTGTATAAGCAATATCTGGTGTATCGATTACTTTTAATACTTTTGGTGCATTTGGGTTAGATATATCTACAACCATAAACCCCCTGCTAGATAGTGTTACATAGGCTTTGTCGCCATCTATTACAACATCTCTTGCATCACAATCTTTGGTTGTATTTGACTCGTAACTTGGAATATTAGAGATTATCTCTTTTGTTGTTAAATCTAAAATTGTAAGCCCAGCTTTGCTATCTGCAACAAATGCAAGTGAGCCATCGCTACTTACTGCAACCCTTCTTGCAAAATCTTTTGTCTTTATAGTTGCTGTAACTTTTTTACTCTTTAAATCAAAAATAGATACCCCACTATCGCCATCTGCAATATATGCAGTAGTGCTGTCTGCTTTCATAATATATCTTGCAAAACCTTTTGTTGGTACTACTTTTTCTTCGTTTTCTATGCTCATTACTGAGTCTTTTATATTTTTGCGTATATCAAAAACTAAAGTATCTAATCTATCTATTTTAGAATCACCACTAATATCGTTAAAAATTAGCTCTTTAGCGATAGCATCTAGTGCAGATGCTAAATTTTGATAATCATACTTTATGTCATCTAAAGCCATCTTATAAGCTAACTCACTTATAGGAGAGATAGAAAATTTGCTATTTAGAGTTACAATATCTTTTTTTGTAACTATTGCATTTAGCGTATAACTGTTTTTGCTGGCATTTTCATCTTTAATGCCATCGTTATTTTTATCGTAATCTTCTCCACCACTTACTCTATAAAGATATGTTGCATTATCATCTAACATATCTGCATAGGTATCGAACTCCCCTAGTTTAGTAAAATCTGCACTATTAGTTTTAGTTACTATAAATGGCTCTAATTTTGACTGAAGCAGTTTAAAAATCTCTACTTTTGCATTAGATAGTGCTCCAAGCTTTACTTTTGCAAATGTAGTAACTCTTACTACTCTATTTACACTAGCACTATTACCTGCACTATCTTCTACACTATAAGTTAATTTATAACTACCTACTTTGCTTGTATCTACAAACCCCTCTCTTTGAACACTAGATGTTATATTGCCATCTTCGTTATCTGTAGCACTATAACCTTTATCGATAAATTTTTCTCCAAGTTTTAAAACTTCGTTACTTTTACCTTTTAAAGTAAGAATAGGTGCTACTGTATCGATATTATCGTTTCTATTAGCTATTGGCTTCCTAGAATCACAGCCCCACATAGTTACTAATAGAGTAAAAATTATTAATATTTTAGTAATCATATCAAACTCCTTATTGACACAATATTACCATAAAATGGCTTATTTAAAGTTTATACATGTTTAAATAGTGTCTTTTATTGCAATTTGAAATATTAAAATATTAAATTTTCTCTTTATGCTACTATTTTAAAACATTAACAAACACAAGGAGAATAAATGTTTAAAGAGTTCAAAGAGTTCCTTATAAAAGGGAATATGGTAGATATGGCAGTTGGTTTTATTTTTGGTGCTGCGTTTGCAACAGTAGTAAAATCTTTAGTAAATAACATTATTATGCCACCAGTTGGTAAATTACTTGGAAATGTAGATTTTTCTCAACTATTTTATGCACTAGATGGTAAAGAGTATGCATCATTAAAAGCTTTAGAAAAAGCTGGTGCACCAGCAATTAAATATGGTACTTTTATTAATGATATGATTTCATTTTTAATTTTAGGTTTTGTTATGTTTATGTTAGTTAGATCTTATAACAAAATGAAAAAAGCAGAACCAGAAGCAGCACCAACAGAAAAAGCTTGTCCAGATTGTGCAATGAATA
>CAYMUV010000004.1:2425-7647 GCA_964393855.1 uncultured Nitratifractor sp. | reverse complement strand
GCAGAACCAGAAGCAGCACCAACAGAAAAAGCTTGTCCAGATTGTGCAATGAATATTCCTGTAGATGCTAAAAAATGCCCTTATTGTGCACACCAATTTTAATTAATTAAGTAGAGGTAAGAGAACCTCTGCTACTTCTTTTATATACAAACTCTATACACCTTTAAGAAAATAGTGTTAAAATACGCTTATGTTAGATAAAATTAAAAATATCCAAAATAGATTAAATAACGACCCTAAATTTCAAGAACAAGTTAAAAAAATGAAACCCAAAAAGAGTATTTTTGGTTTTTTAGGTGTTATTTTACTCTTTTTTGTACCAGAAATTCTAAATGATTTTTATGCAAAAGAGGTTAATAATTGGATATATAACTATGCCCTTACTCTACCAAGTAAGCAGATGCAAGATAGTTTAATTTGGTTAAGTCAATATAGCTTCGATGGGAAGGTGAGCTACTTAAATATTGCTTTAGGCTTAGCCTTTTTAGTTTGGCTATTTAAAGATTAAAGAGAGAGAATGAATAAAATAGATTTAGATAGAATAAATTACTACTTACTGCTCTTTTTTAGCTTTATGCTCCCTCTATCTAGGGCAACAGATACAATCTTTAGTATATACTTTAGTATCTATTTTTTTATCTATCTAATTTTTAATTTAAAAAAAACTAAGATTTACAAAAGTAATTTTTTTCTTATAACTTTTATATTTATATTATATACTCTACTTTCGCTTTTATGGAGTAGTAGTAATCTTAAATTAGGCGATGCAACACACTATTTACAGTGGTTCGCGCTATTTGGAGTAGCACTTTTTATAAAAAAAGAGAAGAGTAGAGTTCACAATATCCTTACAGCCTTTTTGCTAGGTATGGTTGTTAGCGAAGTGTTATCTTATGGAATGTTTTTTAATCTATGGAAAATTCATGGTCTTGGAGCAGAAGAGCCAACTCCATTTATGATGCATATAGATTATAGCATATATATCGCTCTTGCTGCACTTATTTTACTAAATAGGCTATTTAGCCAAAAATACAGCTTAAAAGAGAAGCTAATAATGTCGTTTTTCTTTATAACAATGAGTGGTAACCTTTTTATAAATGGTGGGCGAACAGGGCAACTTGCATTTATTATTGCAATTTTTGTTGCTTTCTTTTTGCACTTTAGAGTTACTCTAAAAAATATATTAATTGTTCTCTTTTTTGCTGCATCTATATTAACTACGGCATTTTATACAAGTGCACAATTTAATAATAGAGCCAAATCAGCTCTTAGCGATATAGATAAGCTATCTAAACAAAATTACGAAAGTAGTTGGGGGCAACGAGTTGCTATGTGGAAGATATCTCCTAGCATTATTAAACAAAATCTTATATTTGGCTCTGGGATTAACTCGCAAAAAGATGTAGTTAGCAAATTTATCGACACTCAAAATCCAAAATATTTAAGCAAATATACTAAAAATTTCATAAAACATAATCACCTGCATAATCAGTTTTTACAAATAGTAGTAGAGCTAGGAGTAGTTGGGCTTATTTTAATTTTTGCAATCTTTTACCAAATTTCTAAATTTAACATAGTTATTAAAGAGTTTAAAGAGTTAAAAATTATCTTTTTAATAATATTTATAATTGGTTGTTTACCCGAACCACTATTTTTAAAGCAGTTTACAAATGCCCTTTTTATCCTATTTGTAGGCTTACTATTTGGGCTAGAATTAAATAATAAAAGGCAAATGTGATGAATAGACTAACAGGTATCATACTTACAAAAAATAATAAAAATACAATAAAGAGTGCTATTTCTTCTTTGATGTTTGCTGATGAAGTTATTGTAATTGATAGTGGCTCTAGCGATGGTACTTTAGAGATTATTAAATCTTTTAATGTAAAGTTGGTAGAGCAAGAGTGGCTAGGATATGCTAAGCAGAAGCAACTTGGTGTTGATATGGCAAAAAATAGTTGGGTTTTTGTGCTTGATTCTGACGAAGTGATAACAGATGAGTTAAGAGAAGAGATAGAAGCAACACTAAAAAATCCAAGCAAAGATGGTTATTTTGTTCCTAGAAAAAATATATATTTTGGGAAAATGCTAAATTATGGGCTCTATCCCGATAGACACATTAGACTATTTAATAAAGAGAAGGGCGGCTTTATTAACAGAAGTGTACACGAAAGCGTAAAAGTAGATGGTAAAGTTGGATATCTAAAACATAACATGATACACTACGCATACGAAAGCATAGATGAGTGTATAGATAAGTTTAACGAATACTCTACACTTGGTGCAAAAAACAACCTTTTTAAACGCATTTTTTCTCCATACTGGATTTTTTTTAGAATTTATATATTAAAATTAGGCTTTTTAGATGGTTGGCATGGATTTATTACTGCTAAACTATACAAAGATTATACTTTTTGGAAATATACAAAAGCAGACCCAAAATTTAAAACTAACTTTCCTCCTAACGATACAAAATAGAACTTCTTATTAATATTTCAATTTGTTATAAAAGTAAAGAAAACCATTTTTTGGTGCTATAATTTCTCCACTTAGCAGGAGGTTTTATATGAAATTTTTAATAAATACTATTTTAATATCTATGGCAATTCTTATCTCTGCTTGTGATACTAAAAGCAGCAAAACAGAGAATAATAGCACAATTAATCAAGAGCAAAAACAAGAAGTTGTTAAGAGCTTTAAGGTTAAAGAGAGAAGCAAGGTATCTTTTACCTTTAAAAATAGTGCATCTAATATTAAAGCAATAAATGGATTAGATAGCGAATTATTTGAGGTAAAATATCCAACAGTTACACTAAATATTATCCCTTTAGCAGATAACCCAAAAGATTTTAATAAAGATAATATATATGAGATTAAATTAGATGTTACAGATAAAAATAGCTCTTATAACTACATAATGCACCTTAAAATAGAGGTGACAAAAGATGGCAATAGCAGCTCTAGTAGCAACTTAAGTGATACAGATGGAGATTATATTCCAGATAATATAGAAAAGTTAATTGGTTACGACTCTAATAATAGTGACCAAAACAGTAACGGTATATTAGATGGTCTAGAGGGTGATAAATTCTTTTCTAAACAGTGGTATATACACTCTACAGGGGACATTACAAACCCTAGCAATGTTCAGTCTGTATTAGGAAACGACTTACACCTTTTAGATGTATATAAAAAATATATGGGTTACAATAATGGAAATCCTATAATTTTACAAGTTGTTGATAGTGGTATCGATATTAATCACGAAGATTTAAAAGGCAATATTGATCTCTCTCGCTCTCTTAATAACGATAAACAAGGCGAACCAACTCCTGGTGGTTTTTACAAACCACATGGTACAATGTTAGCTGGTATTATTGCAGCAAAAGCATTTAACAAAAAGGGTGTTAGAGGGGTAGCTCCTTTTGCAAAAGTGGCAGGTAGTAATTGGTTGGTAGATCAATCGCTAGATGGTTTATATAAAGCTTGGAGTACAGGTCCGGGAGCTAATGAGATTGCAGTAACAAATAATAGCTGGGGAAGATACTATACTATAGATACCTTCTACGAAGATTTTATGAAAGAGGGAGCAAAAAAATTAAGAGATGGTAAAGGGCGTATATATGTATTTGCAAGTGGAAACGCAAGAGCATTTAATGCTGATGCCAACACTCAATATGTACTAAATAACCAATATGCAATTGTTGTAAGTGCAATAGATGCTAATAATAAAGTTGCAAGCTACTCTACTCCTGGAGCAAATGTTTGGATTACTGCATATGGTGGTTCTGTTAGCTATAATAGTGGACCAACAATAGCAACAACATATCTAAGTGGCAAATCAAAGCACACTTGGTTAGATGACACAAACAAGAGTTATACTTATGCATTTGCAGGTTCTAGTGCATCTGCACCAATGGTTACAGCTTCTATTGGTTTAATTTTAGAGGCTTGCCCTAATTTAAAATGGAGAGATGTAAAATATATACTAGCAAAGAGTGCAAAAGTTGTAGATAATGAAAGTAGTAAATGGATAAACACGGGTGGAAATTTACACTATAATAGAGATTATGGTTTTGGATTAATAGATACACAAAAGGCTATTAAAATCTGCCAAAATGGATATAAAAACTTATCTACTCAATATGTTATTAAGAGCAATCAAGATTTTAACTCAGAAGAGGTAAATAGCACAAAGAGTGTAAAACTAAATGTAGAGTATAATAAAAAGGTAGAGTGGGTAGAGGCAACTGTAGATTTAGATACGCTTAGCGCAAGTGATTTTGATATCTACCTAACATCTCCTTATGGTACAAAAGTAAAACTAATTCAAAGTGGTACAAAAATTGGGGAGTCATTTATACCTAATGGGGATTGGATGAAGGGTGGCTTTAGATTTGGTGCTGCAGCATTTTTAGACGAAGATAGTGTAGGTGATTGGAAACTAGAGATAGTAAACAAAGGTACAAAAACAGCTAAATTAAAAAGTTTTGCATTAAAAATTTATGCTCACTAAGGAGAAGGTATGAAAAGATTAACAATATTAGCACTCTTATTTACAACATTTGCTACAAGTAAAATTATTACAATTTTAGATAAAGGGGTAGAGAGAAAAATATATATACCTACCCACGAAGGTGCAAAAGCTAGAATGGTAAACGAAAAAGCACAAAAAGGGATTGTAATAGCATTTAAAAGCGATAATATAGATATTACAGAGTTAGAGCAAGAGTATAGCATTAAACTTACAAAAACCCTAACGGCTGGTTATAAAATATTTACAAATAACTCTAATTTAAGCGATATAGAGTTAATAGCTAAATTAACCAAAGAGAAAAAAGATATAATAAAAACAATCCGCCCAAATTGGGGCTTAGGTATGATGCCTAATTAGGTAATAGGTAATAAGTAATAAGTAATAGGTAATAAGTAATAGGTAATAGGTAGTAGATGTTTAAGTAGTAGTTGGTGCTAAATAAAAGTTTGCTACTTTAACTTATGTAATTTATAAGTTTTTGGCAAACTTTTTCTATCTTTTTTTAAAGTAGTCATCTACTATAGATTTTATTGCTGTGTAATCTTTTTCTTTTACATATAGTGGGAAAGATAGTGCATAAGAGTCGTATTGCTCTATAATATAGGCACTATAACCCCTGCTCTCTATATAATTTTTTAACAGATATAAATCTGATACTGTTGGCATTTGTGCAACTACTACCATA
>CAYMUV010000004.1:0-2325 GCA_964393855.1 uncultured Nitratifractor sp. | reverse complement strand
TTTTTAGATCTATCAAACTCTACATTGTATATTTGCAAAATTCTTTTATGTCGCTCTTTTGCCTCTTTTACATCTATAATTACCTCTTTTGAGTTCTCATCTTCTAAGATAATAAAACCATCTTTTTTTGCATTTATTTTGTTATAAAAGTCTTTAAAATCTACAATATCTTCTCCATTAATTTTTGTAGGTAAAAAGTTATATAAATCTTGATTACCTCTATTACTTTTATCTGGGAATACCCCTAAAAGTACTACTTGCTCTTTTTTCTTTTTGCTTGCAAATTTATTAAGCAATCCATACATAGAGCAATCTTTACCTTTACCTGCAGTAACTAAGTTCTCTACTAGAGGCGAGAATAGATAACCTCCATAAATAAAATATGTTGGTTGTTTATCGTATTCGAAATCTTTAACTAACCACACATCGCTATTTCGTTTGTTAAAAGTTATATTTAAATCTACTACTTTTCTATCTCTCCAAACCTTTAATTTCATACTTTCGCCAAATTGATGTAAATCTGTTATATATTTTGCAGATGTATATTCCCCCTCTCTAAAAGCAACTGTTCCATCATCTTCTATATTTTTACCATCTGCACTTAATATAATATCACCCTTTTTTAATACATTTGCACTATTTCCTAAAGGCATAACGCGAGTAACTACAATTCCTGTTTGATTTTTATCTAAATGGTAGTATCGTTTAGCTGCAGGATTTTCTAGCTTAGATACAAAAATATGCATCTGTGGAACGCCATCTATTTTGCCATCTTTCCAATCTGTTAAGAAGTGCTTTATCATAACAGTTGGCACAAGATACCCTATATTTTGACTAGAGGTAATACCCTGCATTACAACACCTACAATCTTCCCACTATTAATTGCAGCGCCCCCACTATTTCCTGGATTAATTGCTGCATCAACTTGAATTGCTAAAAACTTTTGCCCACTATGAACATAACTTTGATGCTCAATTCTCGATACAACTCCAGAAGTTACACTTAGCGTCTTTCCACCCATTGGATAGCCATATACAAAAATCTTCTCTTCACTCTGTGGAAGATTGCCTATTTTTAATGGCTTTATTCCTTTAAAAAAGCTCTTATCTTCGGTTGTTACAAGTGCTAAGTCTAACTCGTGAGATACTGCAACAACCTTCGCTATAAAACGCTTTGCAATATCATATCTTTGCACCTCTAAATATGTCTGATTTGCTACAACATGGGCATTTGTAAGTATTAGATTCTTCCCAATAACTGCCCCACTACCACTAGATCTGTGCATTCTATTAATCCAAGGTTTTTTATAGTTTGGGTCTTTAGATGTTGTATAAATCTTTACAATTGCTCGCTTTATATCTTTATCGAAATTTTGTGCAAATAGCGATGTAGTAATAATTAGAGCCAAAATTATATATCTCATTTAGAGTCCTTTTTGAGTTTAGTTGGGTATAATTATACAAAAAATAGGATATCAAATGAGAATAATTTCGATACTTTTTGCTATTACTCTTATTTTTACTAACTGCACAACTATTCATTATAAAAACTTGTACACAACTGCAGATAATCCGAAAATCAATAGACTCTCTAGCATGCTATATCAACTAAGTGGCAATAGCTACGAATCCAAAGAGCTTGCTACTTTAGCAATTACACAATCTAAAGTTTTAGCAAATAGATATAAAGTTGTTTCATTGCCTTGGATGCAAAATCTGTTAGTAAATACGGGCTTTAAACAAAGAGGTCTTTGCTACCAATATGTAGAAGATTTAATGCCAGCCATAAAAGAGAGAGGCTTTACTAGCTTCGACTTTAAGTGGGGGCAAGCAAATGCAAATAAATTAAACGAACATAATGTAATTGTAGTGCTTAAAAAAGGGAGTAATGATTTTGATAACGGCATAATATTAGATGCTTGGCGACATAGTGGAGATCTATATTTTACAAAAGTAAAAGATGACCCAAAATATCACTTTGTAGATAGCAAAGAGGGAGATAGAAGATTGGGGTTAGAGTAACTATATAACTTCTAAACCTAAAATAAAATCTATAACCTTTTTATCACTCATCTCGCAAGGTTTTAAAGTACCTTGCTTTATAGTCGTATAGTAATTTCCACTAACAATATCTACTCCACCAAGCTCTTTTGCATATATCTTAATTAGTTTTGCATCTAATAACTCTTGCTTGTTTAGTAGATATTTTTTGCCATTAAAATATACAAAATATGCTCCATTAGCTAGCTCTTTTAGTTTTGTATAAAATTCTGTTTTATTCATAAATTTATTATATCCACTTTAAATAAAGCAACTACTCCAAGG
>CAYMUV010000003.1:0-19959 GCA_964393855.1 uncultured Nitratifractor sp. | reverse complement strand
AGAAGAGTTAAAACCAGCAAAAAAAGGAAAAGGCTACTTCTGTATAGATGCAGCATCTTGTGCCAAAAGAGCAGCTGAAAAAAAGGCTTAAAGCCAAAGGCAAAAAGCAAAAAAGATTTGTGTTTTTTGCCTTAAGCTTTTAGTAATAACAAAACTTATTTTATTACCATTGGCTAGATTAATAAGGGTTTCTAAGTAAGCCTTAGATGCAATTATATTTATTTAACACTTACCTGATAATAGATAATCTGTAGCACTAACAACATAAGGATTACTTTTATTGTGTTTGCTGTAAACAATATAGAATATTCTATCCATAGTTACGCCATTTATCTTTGTCTGATATAGTTTTTTATTTGCTACATCATCTGCAATTGCATATTTAGATATTATAGAAACAGTTGGTCTCTCTAAATTTTGTTTGCTTCTAATTACTGTATTAAGCAGTGCAGTAGAGCTATTTACTTCTGAAATTACATTAAACTCTTTACAACTAATACCTAAACTCTGAAACTTCTCTTGAACAATTTTTCTAGTATGACTTCCATCTTCTCTACATACCCAATCGAAGTTATATAAATCTTCTATATGTACAACTCTTGGTAGTGGAGTATTACTAAAAAGTACAAGCTCATCTTCTAGCCAGTTTCTATATATAAGCTCTTCATCAAAAATAGGGGCTTCTATTAAACCAAAATCTAAAGATCTATCTTTTACCTTTTGTATAATTCTTCTAGTAACCTCTATTGTTAAGTTTACATCATTACCAATTGTCTCTTTTATTCCTAACATACATTGACCCGGAATAATATAGTTACCTATAGTAAATGAAGCACCTAAGTTAAATGTAATGTCTTTATTTATAATTTTAAGTATCTTATTTTCTGCAGTATATACTGCACTCTCTAGCTCTAAAGCAATTTTGTATAGCTCTTCTCCAGCACTAGTAAGCCTTATTCCACTCTTTTTTCTCTCTATTAGTTTTGTATCTAAATAGTTCTCTAAATACTTAATCTGCTGAGTAACTGCTGGTTGAGAAACGCCTAGTTTAGCAGAAGCTTTAGAGAAGCCTCTCTCTCTTACAACAATTAGAAAAGTCTCTAATTTTGAAAAATCCTTTAACATACCACCCCCTAGTATAATCAATAATAATTAGTTATAATAAGGATTTTATCATAAATATTACTAATATAATCTTATAAATATAACTATCTATATAAATAATTAAAAATAATACATAAAAAAGATACTTTTCTTAACATAATGAAATTTTAATCCAAGTAAATGTATAATAGATATCAAAAAAGAAGTATATTATGTTAGATGAGCTAAATAGCAGACAAAAAGAGGCTGCACAACATATAGATGGACCACTATTAATATTAGCAGGTGCTGGTAGTGGAAAAACAAAAACATTAACTACTCGTTTAGCATACTTAATAGGCGAAGTTGGAATAGACCCAGCAAATACATTAACTTTAACATTTACTAATAAAGCTGCAAGCGAAATGAGGCAAAGAGCCTTAAATTTAATAGATACAAATGCTTCTTCAATGCCACTTCTTTGTACATTTCATAAATTTGGATTACTTTTTTTAAAAATGCATATAGAGAAATTAGGACGAAAAAATACCTTTAATATTATAGATAGTGATGATAAAAAAAGATTAGTAAAAGCTATAAGTAAAGATTTAAAAATAGATTTACAACTCTCATTTTTAACTAGTGAAATATCTAAATATAAGAATATTTTATTAGAGCCAGATACTGCATTAGAAAAAGCAGAGCTTAGCGACTACAAACAAGCTGCTAAAGTATATATTGAGTATCAAAGAAGACTGCTAGAAAACAACTTGGTAGATTTTGACGACTTGCTCTCTTTAACTTATAAAATTTTACTCGAAAATCCAGAGTTAAAATCTGAAATAAGTAAAAAATATCAATACATTATGGTAGATGAGTACCAAGATACTAACGAATTGCAGTACCAACTTTTAAAGCAGTTAGCAAGTGAGCATAATAATATATGTGTTGTTGGAGATGATGACCAAAGTATCTATGGTTGGCGTGGTGCAAATATTAAAAATATTCTGGAGTTTCATAACCACTTCGAAGGTGCAAAAGTAGTTAAGTTAGAGACAAACTATCGCTCTACACAACAAATTTTAGATGCTGCAAACTCTCTTATAGAACATAACAGAAAAAGATTAGGCAAAAAACTATCTAGCCACATTGGAGAGGGTGAGCCTGTTAAACTTTTACACTCAATTGACGAAGTTTACGAGGCTAATGCAATTGCTAGCGAGATAAAAGAGTTGATATCTTCTGGAGTAAATCCAGACCAAATAGCTGTTCTTTACCGTATTAACGCACTTTCTCGTTCACTAGAAGAGGGTTTTACCAAAGCATCTTTAGCATTTAAAATGATTGGTGGCATAAGATTCTACGAAAGAGCAGAAATTAAAGATATTATTAGCTACTTAAGAGTAATTAGCAATGATAGCGACGATTTTTCTCTATTAAGGGTTATAAATAAACCAAAAAGAGGTATTGGGCCAACCTCTGTTGAAAAAATTAAAAAATTTGCCGAATCAAAAAACAAACCAATATTTCAAGCACTAAAAGAGGCAAGTGATAGTGAATTATCAACCTTAGTAAGTAAAAAATCTAAAAAATCTCTTTTAGAGCTAATCGAAAATATAACTATTTTACAAAACGAAAAATCCAATTTGGCAGAACTTATAAACCTTTTTGATACAATTATAGGGCTTAGAGAGTTTTATGGCAATATGGTAGATGGTTTTGATAGAGTATTAAATATAGACGAATTCTATGGATATTTTAGAGATGCAATAGTAAAAAACGAAGAGCTAACACTAGAGCAATTTTTAGCAGATATTACTCTACAAAGCGACCAAGACCAAGTAGATAATAGCGCTATAAATATAATGAGTGTACACGCATCTAAAGGCTTAGAGTTTGAGTATCTTTATGTAATTGGTATGGAAGAGGAGTTCTTTCCACTTATAAGCGAAACAACTGATATGGAAGAGGAGCGTCGCCTAGCATATGTTGCATTTACAAGGGCAAAAAAAAGATTAACTCTTTGCTATATAGATAGTAGGTTTTACAGAGGTAAAAGAAAAACGGTTCAAAAAAGCAGATTTTTAGGCGAAGCAAACTTAATTAAAAACTCTAGTTTAAAAATAAGCAAAAATGCCGACTTCAAAAAAGGTGATTTAGTAAAACATAAAATATTTGGGTTTGGTAGAGTGCAAGAGGTTAATCGAAGTGGTAAAGAGTATAAGTTAAAAATAAACTTCGGTGGTAATAAAAAAGAGATTTTAAGTTCTTTTGTTGAGCCAGCTTAATGAATAGACTGTTTGTTGTTAATAAACCTATATTTCGCTCTTCTAATAACTATATGTACCATATAAAAAGAAAATATGGTACTAAAAAAGTTGGTTTTTCTGGCACACTAGACCCTTTTGCAACTGGTTGCCTAATTGTAGCAACAGGCAGCTTTACAAAGCTGTTTCAGTTTTTAAACAAAGCACCTAAAAAATATAGAGCGACCATGTGGCTTGGAGTTCAATCTGATTCGCTAGATATAGAAAATATTACATCAATAAAAGATGTGCCTAAGTTAAATCTATCAGAGATTAAAAAAGCTCTCAATACTCTACTAGGGGAGCTAGAGTATTTGCCACCTAAATACTCTGCTAAAAAAATAGATGGCAAAAAAGCCTATGAATTAGCAAGAGCCAATAGTGAAGTTAAGTTAAAAAGTATAAAATCTAATATTTACAGCGTAGAGTTAATTAACTACAACCATCCATTTATTACTTTCGAAATAGAGGTTAGCGAAGGTGCATATATACGCTCTATTGCTCAAATTTTAGCAAATAGATTAAATACAGAGGCAACATTAAGTGCTCTACATAGAATAAACGAGGGGCAATTTAAGTATGAAAACGAAAAAGCTTTAAACCCATATAAATATTTAAAAATTAAAAACAATATCTTTTTAGCAGATGACGAAATATTAGAGCTTGGTAAAAAGATAGATGCTAGCTATTTTAAAAATAGAGAAAATGGAGTATATTTAGTCGAGAGCAAAAACTTTTACTCTATTATAGAGATTATAGACAATAGTGTTAAATATAGGTTAAATCGTCTGCCAAAGGAGTATAATTGAGAGAAAAATCTTACGCTAAGGTAAATATTTTTTTAAAAATTACAGGCAAAAAGAGTTACCAAAATAGAGCTTATCATACACTAAACTCTAGATTTATGTTAGTAGAAAATCTTTACGATACTATAGAGTTTGTTCCACAAAAGTGTAATACTTTTACAATAGAAGGTGTCGATGGGGTCGATACAAAAAGTAACATTATATATAAAGCTTACAAAGCTCTAAATCAGCATACTGGAGATTTAGATATATTAGATTTTTTCTATAACCATAAAGTAGTTGTAGATAAAAAAATACCATTTGGTGCTGGTCTTGGTGGTGGTAGTTCAAATGCTGCTACTTTTATAAGAATGGTAAAAAAAGTATGCAAACTTAGTGCTACAACTGATGAGTTAGCTACAATTGGTGCAACAATAGGTGCAGATGTTCCTTTTTTTATTTATGGCTACCCAAGTGCAAATGTAAGTGGATTTGGAGAGATTATAGAACCATTTAATGAAGAGGCGCTAAATTTAGAGATTAATACTCCTAATATTCACTGCGATACTGCTAGTGTTTACAAAACATTTAGTCAAAAATTTTTAGCAGATACTACACCAAATGCTGGAGCTTCTTTAATGCTAAATAGCTCTAAAGATATATTAAACTCAAATTTTAAACCAATAGAGTTAAACGACCTTTATAAAGCAGCTTTAGAGGTATATCCAGAGCTAAAAGAGTATCAAAAAGATGGCTACTATTTTAGTGGTAGTGGTAGTTCTTTTTTTAAGATGGTATAATACTGTTTTTAAAATTAGGATATAAAATATGGCAATTAATTTAATAGCACAAAATAAAAAAGCAAGACATGAATATGAAATTATAGAGAGCTTAGAAGCTGGTATAGTTTTGCAAGGTAGCGAGGTTAAAGCACTCCGTGCAAAAAGAGCAAATCTAAATGATGCTTTCTGTAGGTTTATAAAGGGTGAACTATACTTAATGAATGCCCATATTTCTCATTTAGAAACAGCAAATAGACACTTTGCAAAAGATGAACGAGCACCAAGAAAACTACTTTTACACAAAAAAGAGTTAGATAAGCTCTTTGGTAAAATTAGCAAAGAAGGACTTACTATTGTACCTTTAAAGCTATACTTTAATAACAGAAACTTAGCAAAAGTTCAAATTGCTCTAGCCAAAGGTAAAAAATTACACGATAAAAGAGAGACTCTTAAGAAAAGAACATTAGATAGAGAAGCAGCAAGTGCAATGAAAAATAGGAGTTATTAACTATTTTAATATATCACTTTTAAGCCTATTAAAGCCATACTCTATATCTTCTACTTTTGGTTTATGTGTTAAATCTATATAATAACTATAAAGCATACTAAAACCTCTTTTAACTTCTAAATTTATATATGCACTAGGGAAATTTGTTGTTGCTTTTTGTGGGGCATTGTATGGGCTATTGCAGACAATCTTAGATTTATACGAAAGAGTTAGTCTGTTTTTACAACTTTTATTAAATTTGTACAAAGATTTTAATTTCTTCTCTAATTTACTATTTTTAGTTGGTTCAAAAGATAAGCAATCTAACTTTTTAGTTTTTAAGCTTTTATCGTAAAATGTAACTTGCTCTTTTTTAGAGCAAGCTGTAAAGAAAAGAGTTATAAATAGAAGTAAACTATAACCTCTCTGGTCTATGCTCTTTAAATGCACTTTTCTCCGCCTCTTTTAATAACTCTATTGCTCCTTGTTCTATCATCTTATCTGCCAATTTTTTACCTAAATTTTCGTAAGAGTCTATAGAGTCTATTAGTTTTTCTTCTAAAATTTTAGAACCATCTACTAAACCAATTAGAGCTACTACTTCTATTTTATTACCAACAATTTTAGCATTAACTGCTACGGGGGCAGAACAGCCAGCACCAATTTTAGATACAAAGTCTCTCTCTACTTTTGTAGCAATAGATGTATTTTTATCATTTAGCGCATCTGCAACTTCTGCTAAAAACGGGTCGTTATCTAAAATCTCTATGCCTAAAGCAGCTTGCCCCATAGGTGGGATCATAAAATCTAACTTTTGAGTATATGGTATATCTTTTATTAAATTCAACCTCTCTAAACCAATATAAGCTAAAATAATTGCATCATATTGTCCATCTTTTAATTTACGAAGTCTTGTATTTACATTACCACGCAAATCTTTAACTACTAAATCTGGGCGTCTTTTTAAAAGTTGCATACGGCGTCTTAGACTTGTTGTACCAACTACAGCACCTTTTGGTAAATTATCGAAACTATCATACTTATGTGATAAAAAAAGATCACTTTGGTCTTCTCTTTTAGTAACTGCTGCAAGTTTTAAACCATCTGGTATAAAGCTTGGTACATCTTTAAGAGAATGCACTGCCAAATTTGCTCTACCTTCTAACATAGCATCTTCTAACTCTTTGGTAAAATGCCCCTTTCCACCTATAAGTGCAAGTGGCTTATCTAGTATCTGGTCACCCTTGCTTGTCATCTTATTAATAACAACTTCTATATTACTAAATAGCGACTCTAATCTATCTTTAATGTGATAGGCTTGCCAAAGTGCAAGCTGGCTCTCTCTTGTTGCAATTATAACTTTTTTCAAATTTTACTTCTTAATATATTTTTTATACTCTGCTGGTGTTTTAGAAAATTTTCCATCAAGATATATTGTTGGAGTACCAGAAAGCATTACACCATTTGCTTTATCCATATCTTTTTTAATTTGTTCAGCAATTTCTGGTTTATTTATCTCATCTTTTGTTACATTAATATCAAACTGCTTTTTAATTGCTGCTAATATTTTGTCTTGGTCTGTCTCTTTATATGAAATATTTAATTTATACATCTTTAAAGCATCTTCAATTTTGCCTTTTTTTTGTAAAACTTCCATAACTTTAGTTAAAGTATCAGATACAGGATGAATTTGCTTAAGTGGCATATGATAATAGTATAAAGCAAAAGTATCTGGATGCTCTTTTACATCTTTTATAATACCTGGTACTGTCTGTTTACAAAATGGACATTGAGGGTCAGAGAATACAACTAATTTATGAGGTGCATCTTTTTTACCATAAATTAAATGAGAATCTTGATAGTAGCTATCATCTTTTATCTCTGGCTTAAATTGATTTTTATTAATTAATTTATGATTTTTCATATCGTAAAATGACATAGCAGTAATATTAGCCTTTTCATTTACAAATATTGTCTCTGGGAAATTATCATCTTTACCTTGAACATTTAAGTTCATCATAAACATATATGCTTTCCAATCTGGCTGATTAGGTACATCTTTTTTTCCTAAAAGTTTTACACTATTTACCTTAATTTTTGGATTTTTAATTAAATCTTTTTTAACATACTCTTCTAAATTAAAATTAGCGTTTAATGCTATTGTCGCTGTTAGAGCTAGTGTCGATAATTTCAACATCAATGACATTGCCATCTCCTTTTTTGTGATTTTTTTGTGTCGGTGTTATTTTAGCGAATAATCTTAAATAAAGTGTGTAAAAAAGCAAAAATACTCCTAAAAAATCGCTAAATATACCAGGAATTATTAAAAGTATAGCACCTAAAACATATGAAATTGCTGCATTTTGTGCACTTTTAAGATTAAATTTTTTAAAACCGATACTCTGAAAACTATCCATTATAGCATATGGAGACAATCTAAGCAATATACCACCTAAGATAGATGTAGCAATTACCCAAAGTGCACTCCAGCCAAAGCCTACGGTAATACCAAACTTTATAGATGCTAAGAGTTCTATAATAAAATAAGCTAAGATTAAAATCATTACTCTTTAATTAGCTCCATAATTTTTTCTACAACTTTATCTATCTCTATCTCCTCTTTCTCTAAAGTTTTTCTATCTACAATCTCTACAATTCCTTCCGAAATCTTTTTACCTACAATTACTGCATATGGTATTCCTAAGAGCTCATAATCTTTTATCTTAAAGCCAAAACGCTCTTTTCTATCATCTATTAATACATCTGCTCCTCTGCTTTTTAGCTCGTTATATATCTTTTCTCCAAGCTCTAGCTCTTCTTCTTTTTTAATGTTAGATACAATTACCTCAACATCAAAAGGAGCAGTAGTTTTTGTCCATATTGGACCTCTATCGTCGTGATTTTGCTCTATAATTGCAGCCAAAAGTCTTGATATACCAATACCATAAGTTCCCATAACCATAGGTTTTGATTTTCCATTTTCATCTAAAAATTCAGCCTTAAGTGGCTTAGAGTATCTATCTCCAAGTTGGAAAATATGCCCAACCTCTATACCCTTAGTATGAGTAAGTTCACCACCACACTTAGCACAACAATCACCTTGTGCAACAGCAATTAAATCTGCATATAAGCTATCATCTTCTGGCATAGTAACACCTGTTGTATGGTACTCTTCTTTATTAGCACCCATAATTAAATTACTCTCGCCCTTTAACTCATTATCTATTGCATAAACTATAGAGTTAGGCAGATTTTCGCAACCCATATATCCAGGTGTTAAACCAGCACTTATTAACTCCTCTTCATCTATATCTATAAGTTCATTTGCATCTACTGCATTACAAGCTTTTGTCTCTTCTAGCTCTTCGCTGCCTCTTATAAAAAATAGTGCAATTTTTTCTACACCTTCATCATATAGTGCTTTTTTTGCAACTGCTTTAACTGTAAAGTGACTATCTACATCAAAGAAATTAGCTACCTCTTCTATTGTTTTACAATTTGGTGTATTAACATCTTGTTTATCAAAACTCTTTGCTTGACTTGGAGCTTTTTTAGGTGCTCTAACAGCCGCTTCTATATTTGCAGCATATTCGCAGCTGTTACATACTACAATAGTATCTTCGCCACTATCAGCAAGTACCATAAACTCTTTAGAACCACTTCCACCAATTGCTCCACTATCTGCTTCTACTATTCTAAAATCTAGCCCTAATCTTTTAAATATATTGCTATAAGTTATCTCCATTTTATTAAAGCCATTTTCTATCATATCTGCTTCGTCTTTATGGAAAGAGTAGCCATCTTTCATTAAAAATTCTCTACCTCTCATTAATCCAAATCTTGGGCGAATTTCGTCACGAAACTTTGTTTTTATCTGGTAAAGATTAATAGGCAACTGCTTATAACTTTTTACATATTGTCTAACTAAGTTTACCATCATCTCTTCGTGTGTTGGTCCTAATACAAAATCGGCATTTTTTCTATCTTTAAATCTTAAAAGCTCTTTTCCATACTTTTCAAATCTACCACTCTCTTGCCAAAGCTCGCTAGGTGTTACAAAACTTAGCTCTACCTCTTGGCAATCTGCTTTATCAAGCTCCTCTTTTGCAATAGCTCTAACTTTATCTAATACTTTTTTACCCAAAGGTAAAAAGTTATATAAACCTGCTCCAACACTCTGTATAAAACCACCTCTTACTAAGTAAATATGGCTTGGCAAAGTTGCATCGCTTGGTGCATTTTTCGATGTATATATAAATGATTTTGAAAATCTCATTCTTTAATTTCCTTTCTTATATTTCTTTGGATCAACACTATCAGTATCTATATCAAATATCTGCTTGATTGCATCTATTATCTCTCCACCTTCGCTCTCTTTAGAGACCTCTCTTAATTTTTTAGTCGGATTATGCAAGAATTTATCAAAGAGCTGAATTGCCATATACTCTAAACTATCTTGGTACTCACTTGGTACAAAACCTTTTTTAACAACTCTTTTGCTCTCCTCTTTAGCAATTTCTGCTATGTTTAAGCGTAGCTGTTTAATTACAGGCTCTACTGCCAAAGCTTGTAGCCAACGCAAAAAATCCTCTTTATACTTTTTAACAATATCTGCTGCAATTACTGCTTGCTCTTTTCTAAGTGCATGGTTATTTTTTGATATATCTTGCAGATTATCTATATAGTAAATTTTTATTTTATCTACATTAATTGAGCTATCTATATCTCTTGGTATTGCCATATCAAACCATAATCTATCCATATTTTTTTCTGCAATCATATCTGCAGTTATAATTGGCTCTTTAGATGCTGTTGCAGTAAAAAGAAGTCTATATTTGTTTATGTAAATTGGTAATTTTTCGTAGCTTCCTACTTTTACATTTTCGCCTAATTCATCTGCTAGGGCTTGTGCATGCTCTTTAGTTCTAGATACAAGCACAACATCTGCACCAGCTCTTAACAGATGCTTAGAGGCTAGTTTACCCATATCTCCAGAGCCAATTACTAAACCAACCATACCAGATAGAGAGCCTAAATCATCTTCTGCTTGTGCAACTGCAACAGAAGCTATGGAAATTGGATGCTCAGAGATATTTGTAGAGTTTCTAACCTCGGCTGCACACTTTACTGCATAGCTTAAGAGTCTATTTAGCTCTTTGCCAGCAGTGCCATTTTTAAAAGATACTCTATATCCCTCTTTTACTTGCCCTGTAATTTGTGCTTCACCAACAACCATAGAATCAAGAGAAGATACAACATTAAAAATATGCTCTATTGCATCCTCTTCTTCGTATCTTTGCGCACTCTTTTCTAGTTCGTAAAAATTTAAACCCTTAGTTTTACTTAAAATTCCTAGTACTGCATGATATGTTGCGAAATTATCTTTAGTGGCAACTACTATTTCTACCCTGTTGCAAGTATTAACTATAAATGCCTCTTGTATAAAATCGAAATCTGTTAATATATTTAGATAACTTTTTATCTCTTCTTCGTCTTTAAACGATACAGCTTCTCTCTCCTCTAAAGAGCAATTTTTATAATTAAAACTTACAACCATATATTGCACTAAAAACTCCTATCTACCATCTTGATAGCTATTGCTTCTAAACTCTTTTCGTTGGCACTTTGCATAAGTTCTATTGCTTCTTGAACCAGCTCAAAAGCCTCTTTTTTTGCTATTTCTATAATATTGTGCTTTTTAAATTCTGATAATATCCAAGCTTGCTCTTCTTTATTTAAAACTCTTTTATGCATAGATTTTAACTTATCTCTACCACTACTATCTAATTTTTCAAACAAATATATATATGGCAAAGTTGTTTTACCCTCTTTAAAGTCGCTAAGAGCTGGCTTTCCTAGGGTTTTTTCGTCAGAAATAATATCTAAAATATCATCTATCATCTGAAATGCTATACCCAAATTACGACCATAAGTTTTATAAATATCTCTTCTCTTACCAGCCAATATTGCAGCAGCTTCGCTCGCAGCCTCTATTAATACAGATGTTTTTTGATAAATCATATGTTTATACTCATCTTTATTAACATTAAAGCTCTCTGCCATAGCTACATCTTTTCGCTCTCCAATACTTAACTGAACAACTGCATTAGATATAACTTTTGCAACTTCTCTATTTATATCTATCAACTCATAAAAGGCTTTAGAGTATAATATATCTCCTACCATAATAGCACTCTTATCGCCATATATAGCATTTACTGAACTTACGCCTCTTCTTGTATTTGCATTATCTATAACATCATCATGCAATAGACTTGCTGCATGTATCATCTCTACAATTGCTGCAGATTTAACAACAGCTAAATTGCTACCTGCAATCTCTAGCATCAATCTTGCACGAAGTCTTTTACCAGCAGGTATTTTAGATACAATATTAGTTATATCTTTTTCGTTTAAATCTAAAATATACTGCTCTATTTTTCTCTCTACTGCTTTTAGCACTTAAAATCCTATTCGCATTGTGTTACAATATTACCTACTGTCTCAATATAAATAGAAGATACTCTATTTTTATACTCATCAGGTTCGGCAACTTCAAAACTCTTTAATTGGCTCTCATAACTCTCTTCTAAGCCGTTCTCTTCTAAAATTTTTTCTGCTAAAGCCAATCTTGCAAATACCTTCTCTATCTCGTTTTCTACAATATTTTGGTTTGCACTCTTTATTATAGACATAAAGTTACTCTGTGGTGTACCTACCATAAAATCATCATCATCAAATATATTCATTTTTTACCTTTATAGTTTTTAAAATTTTTAGAGCTTATTATAGCACTAAAGATTTAAAATTAGGGATAGCTATATTAATAATCAACGCCCTCTTTCGCATTAGCAACAGTTAAAGCAAAATGTACATTTACACCACTCTCTTTTAAGATGCGACTTGCCTCTTCTAAAGTTGTACCTGTTGTAGTAGTATCATCTATTAAAATAGCATCTATATCTTTAGGTCCTGTATATTTAAACTCTCTTGGATTATCTAATCTAAACTCTAAACTCTCGCCTGCATATTTAACCCTATTAGTTGCTTTTAATACGCTATGTAACTCTTTTAATTTGCTATTGCCAACAGCAGCATAATGAACAAGTAATGCAATATTAGAAAAACCTCTATCTACATGTTCATCTATACCTATTAAATATATTGGTTTATCAGACTTTAGAGTATTAACATACTCTTTTAAAAAAGGGTTAAAATATTTTTGTGCAAAAAATTTATATATTCTATATCCACTTATAATATATTTGCTCTTAATAAACTCAACAGTTAAATAGTAGTCGAAAAAACTTATTACCTCTAAATTACCCACCTCTTTTTTTATCATCTCTGGTGTTAAGAAATCTTTTATACACTCTTTACATACTGGCTCTAAAGATAGGTTATCACAACTAAAACAGCGCATTTTTCTCCTAAATTTATCTATATTTAAAAAACTTCTGTTATATTTTGCCTAAAAAAATATAAGGTTAAGATAAATGATACCATTTTCAGACGAAGATTTATACATAGCAACTTCAAACTTTCTCCCAAAAATTGAGGAGTATATAAAATCTCACCAAGGAACAATGAGACTTTTAGGTGTTAAAGATGGAGTAATCTACATTGAGTTAGGTGGCACTTGCAACGGATGTTCTATGAGTACTATGACAACCAAAATGGTAGTTCAAAAAAAGTTAAGAGAGCTAATACACCCAGAGATAGTGGTAGAGAGTATCTTTCCTGGTCAAGAAGATAGCTTGCCAGATGGAATTTTTAAGCAGTAGTAAAACTCCATTTAATAGTTTTAAGTTTTCCATTTACTTTTGCTTTTAACTCTACACTATATTTTGTAGAGTGTTTAAGCCTATTTAGTGGCACAAGCACAAATGTGCCTTTTCTTATTTTATTGTGAATATCATTACTACTAGATACAATATCGCAAGCTACCTCTTTGCCTTTATTAAATAGTTTAAAAGAGATTAAATTAACCCTAGAGCCGTAGTAACTATTAAAAGTAGCAGTTATTGGGTAGCCAAAACTACTATATCTAAATTTTGGTCTCTCTTCTACTCCTAAAGTTGGTACACTACTCTGCCCTCTATATGGATAAATTATAACACTCTTTGCTCTTCTTTTAATACTATTAATTGCTTTATCAAAAAGCTTTTTGGGAATTATATCGCTATCTATTGGGCAGATACTATTAATAACCATTGGTGCATCTTTATAGTGTTTATTGCAGAGTGCTGCTATTTTGCTATTAGACATATCATACACATACATTCTGCCACTTTTAGAGTAGCCTATACTATCTACTTGTAGATACAAAAATGCCAATCTGTGATAGACTGTACCCATTAGTTTATTTATAGATTCTGTATAATTTTTTTCGTAAAACGAAATATTTTCTACAACCAATTTTGTTTTAAAACCTGCTTTTTTTATTCTGTTCCAAGGAGTTGATGCAAAGTAATTAGCTGATGCACTATTTTCATAATGCGAAAGCTCACTATTTACATTTATATAATTAGCATGCTTAGAGGCAGCTAATGCAAGTGTCTGGTTATACTTTAATGCGAAAGAGCCAGCCTTTACTCTTAAAAAATTAATATACTCCAAAGGTGTTTTTGACCATAAAATATAAGTTGATATAATTAACAAATATACAAATTTTCTCTTCATTGCTTAAACTTTTTTGAATATTATATGAAAAATTTATTACTATATGGTAAAATATTCGAAATAAAACTCAAAAAAGTTGGTAAATAATGAGAAGAACGGTAAATTTAACACTTATATTTAGCTCTATAGCACTATTTATAGGCTGTAGCGAACCACAACCGGCACCATCAACATGTGGGAAAGGTGCATATTGTTATAAAAATATTAACTTTGGACCAAGTAGAGGTAGAAGTTTCGAGCAAGGTATTGCAGATGGTTGCAGAACTGGCGAAGGACACTTTAGAAAAGATTACTATAAATCAAGCCATGACCAAAACTATGCAGATGGCTGGATACTTGGTAGAAGCAAATGTCACCAAATCCTGCCAAATGAAGGTACGCTATTAGAGCAACAACATAGTAAACAAAGAGCAGAGTATCAAATAAGACAGATGCAAATGCAACAAGAGGCACAACCAGACCCAGAAAGTATGGTAGATGCAATATTAAATGCATCAGATAACGATACCGAGCAAGTTCAAGATATAGAGTATTAATCTTAGTTAGCACAAAGTGTGCTAACGCTTAACTATTCAAATAGCTATCTACCTCATCAATACTTTCTATTTTCGCAAAGCAAGAACTAGAGTTACAAATCTCTATAAAATCACTATTTATAGGTTTTAATAAAATAAATGGCTCTTTATAATCTTTTTTGGCTATCTCTTTAAGTTTATCGATATTTGCTTTTACAATTTTATAACTTCTTAAATATATTAATGCAGCCTTTGTCATAGCTGGTCTAGATATAGGTTGTCTCATTAAATTATATGAGCTAACTTGCAAAGTAGTAAATATAAACTTTTCATAAACCGGTTCAACCAAAGAGTTAATAATAAGTAAATTTTGCACCATTTTTGATACTTCAGAAGGGTAAGAGCTATCAAAATCATCAGCATAATCTATAAATTCTCCATTTGAAATTTGCCATCTGCCACCTTTATAAAATCGTCTTATTGCTTCGTTTGCTAAGTTTGTTGCCTCTATTAGATATAGCTCATCTAAAGTCTGATTAAACGCCTCTAAAAGCATCTCTATAAAGTAGGCATAATCTTCTAAAAAGCCCTGCTCTTTTGGCAATGTATCTACCATTGAAGTATGGTATATATTAAGATTACTACTCATTTTACTCTTTAGTGCATCAAGAGAGTTGATTGCAATATCTAAAAAGCTATCATCTATTTTACTCAATTTAAATAGTGCTGTAACCATCATCGCATTCCAAGATGTAATAATTTTCTTATCTATAAATGGATACTCTCTTCTTGCTCTAATATCTTTTAATACCTCTAAAGCTCTATTAACTTCTGGCATATTTTTAGACTCTAAAGAGTTAAATCTAGCAATAGATTTAGCATCAAAATTTCCATTTCTTGTTATAGACAATTCAAAAAGCATTTTGGTATCTACACCATTTTTTTCAAACTCACTCTTTACCTCTTCGTAATTGTATATAAAATAATTACCCTCTATACCATTACTATCTGCATCACTAGCACTGTAGTATAGATTATCGCTACTCATTTTATTAATTACAAAATTGGCAATTTCTAGTGCAATATTTTTATAGCTTTCAATACCAAGTACTCTATAAGCTTTAACATATACTTGTATCATTAAAGCATTATCATACAACATCTTCTCAAAGTGAGGCACTAACCACATCTCATCTGTGCTGTACCTGCAAAAACCACCCTCTACTATGTCATAAATTCCACCTAAACTCATTACATTTAAAGTATGAGTTATTATATCTTTTATCTGGCTATCTTGAGTTATTTTATATAAATCTAAGGCCAAATCTAAAGTAGAAGCATGTGGAAATTTTGGTGCATTACCAAAACCACCATACTTTTTATCGTAAACTTGCTTTAATTGATAAACAATATTCTCTTGTAAACTATTATCAATTTTAGTTGCCTCTATTTTATTGCTTGGCAAAAGCTTAGAGATTACATCTTGCCCTTTTTGTATAAGCGTTTTACTATCTTGTCTCCAACTATTAGAGATTACCTTTATTAAATCTTTAAAACCCATCTTTCCATAATTTGCAATTGGTGGTATATATGTTGCACTATAAATTGGCTCTTTATTTGGGCTCATAAATATAGATAGTGGCCAACCACCTCCTCTGCCATTCATTTGCATATATATATTTTGAAAGTGCTTATCTATATCTGGACGCTCCTCTTTATCTACCTTTATAGATATAAAATTCTCATTTAACTCTTTTGCAATCTCTTCGTTTTCAAAAGACTCTTTTTGCATAACATGACACCAATGGCAAGAGCTATAACCTATGCTTAAAAAAATAGGCTTATTCTCTTTTTTAGCTAGATTAAATGGCTCTTGAGACCACGGATACCACTCAACTGGGTTTTGAGCATGCTGTTGTAAATATGGCGACTCTTCATTTATTAGTTTATTACTCATTTTTTACCTTATTTAGTTAAAATACACATCAAATTTATCTATTTATACTAAAATAAACTTTATATAACTTAAAGTTACAAAGGAAATTAATGAAAAAGATAGCTCTAATATTAACTCTACTAATAGCTAATATTCTCTTTGCCGAAGGCTTTAAGGGTTTTAACAATCTGCCTAAACAGACATTTTTAAAACCTAGCGAAGCATTTAAAGTAGATGCTAAATCAACCAGTAGTGGTGTGCAAATAAATATTAACTTAGCAGATAAAATCCATATCTACAAAAATAAATTAACAGCAAAAATTGTAGAGCCAATAAAAAAAGATATAAAACTAAACCTACCAAAGGGTAAAATAATTACAGGCGAAGAGGCATACGAAGGTAATTTAACTCTTAATATCCCATCTAAAGAGCTAACAAATGGTGCTTTTGTACTAAAGGTAGGTCTTTCTGGTTGTTCAGATGCTGGAATATGTTATGCCCCACAAAGCTACACTTTTAATTTAAACAATAAAGCAAATAGCCAAAGCACACAAACAAAAGAGAGCTTCTTTGACAAAATAAAAGCTCTTGCAAAGAATGGAAATAGCAAAGATATAGCTACAGCACTCGAAAACGAAGGCTTAATATTTGTACTTCTTTTATTCTTTATAGTTGGTTTACTCTTAGCCCTAACACCATGTATTTTACCTATGATTCCAATTTTAAGCTCTATATTAATACAGCAAGCAAATAAGTCGCAAGATGGCGTAAGCAAAAAGAGCAGCTCTTTTGCAATATCGCTAGTATATGTTGTTGCTATGGCTTTAACTTACGCGCTAATAGGCATAATCGCAGGGCTTTTACACTTCGATTTACAAGCAAACTTAAATAACCTTTGGGTAATTATACCAGTTGCAGCTATTTTTGTTGCGCTTGCATTCTCTTTATTTGGTTACTTCGAGTTAGCTTTACCTAGCTCTTTACAGACAAAACTAAACAACATTAGCAACTCTGCACAAGGCAATGGATACTTAGGCACAGCTGTAATGGGCTCTATTTCGGCTTTAATTGTAGGAGCATGTACAGCACCTGTAATTAGTGGAGCAATATTATTTATATCAATAACAGGTAATGCTCTACTTGGGGGCTTAGCACTATTTGTTATGGGTATGGGTGCAGGTGTACCGCTACTTCTTGTTGGACTTGGTGCAAATAAGTTTGTTCCAAAACCAGGTACTTGGATGGAAAATGTATCAAGATTCTTTGGTGTTTTAATGCTTATTATGGCTCTTTATATTGCAAGAGGAGTTATTAGTCCAACTCTATTTATCTATCTATTTGCAATTATATTAATTGGCACAGCTTTAGGCTTTGGTGTATTTAGCTCAAAAGAGGCAAAAGGCTTTGGTTTAGTTTTTAGAACATTTAACTTTTTAATTTTAATATATGGAAGCATACTATTTATTGGGGCATTAAGTGGTTCTACATCTATTTTAAACCCACTAGAGCGATTTACAGGAACAAAAAGCCAAATAGTAAATAGTGATACTAAGAGCGAAAAAAGCTACACCCTAGCACAACTTTTAGCAGAGGTAAAAAATGCTAAAAAACCTGTTGTTGTAGATATTGGTAAAGATAACTGTGCAGCATGTACAGAACTTAATGAGATAACATTCCCAAACCCAAAAGTGCAAGAGGAGATGAAAAGATTTAAATTTATACAACTAAACATAAGCAAATACACAAAAGATGACCAAGAGATTTTAAAACATTTTAATATCTTTGGTGCACCAAATGTTCTATTTTTTAACAGCAAAGGCGAAGCAGAAGATAGCAAGTTTCAACAAGGTTTTGTAAAACCAGAAAGATTTGTAGAAATTCTTAAAACAATTAAGTAAAATTTGGTAATATTCCACAAAAAATTAAGGATAATTGATAATGAACAAGAATATAGATGTAAATTCAGATATTTTTCAAGCAGAGCTAGAGAAGACTTGGAAATTTGTAGAGAAAGTAAATAAACAGTTTGGCTTTGTACAAAACCCCAACGAAGAGGTAAACGAAGGTGTAGCAATGGGTCTTGCTAGAAACAGACTAATTTATGGCAAAAGATACTGCCCATGCTTTATAGTACAAGGCGAAACAAAAGAGGAGCAAAAAGCAGCAAATAACCGTATTTGCCCATGTACACCAGCACTAGAAAAAGAGATACCAGAAGATGGCGTATGCCATTGCGGAATCTTTTGTACACCAGAGTATGCCAAAAGCAAAGCACTAGAAGATAAAACAGAAGAGATAGCACACTCACACTCAAGAGGTTTAACAAAAGAAGAGGCAGAACTTTTAGTTAAAAAAGAGCAATTAGATAGCGACGAATTAGAGTCTTTGCTAGAGGCAAGAGAGCTTGGAATGGTAGATTTTAAATTAATAGATGTAAGAGAGCCTATGGAGTTTCAAATGGGTAACATAAAAGGTACAGACGAGCTACTGCCAACAACTAAGTTTTACGAGTGGCTACCAGAAATACTAAAAAGAAAAGATGAAAACATTATAGTCTACTGCCACACAGGAAGCCGAAGCTACCAAGTACAACAAATCTTAAAAAGAGAAGGTATGAATGTAGGCAATTTTAGCTACGGAATTGTTAGCTACCAAGGCGAAATAGTAAGAGGTTAATAGAGCTAAGTGGCTCTATTTATCCAATGTTACATAAACTCTTTTAAAACAAAAACCAATATTAACTTAATTTAAACTTATCAACACCTTTATTATATTTTATAACTAAAATTTATTATTAAGTAACTTTCGATAAAATTATTTTAATATTTTTAAAAGGATAAAGCGTTGGAAAATTTAGAAGAACTACTAAAAAAAGATGATATATCAAACTCAGAACTACAAACTCTACTAAAAGCTAGAGAAGAGGGAAAAATTAAATTTACACTAATAGATATACGCGAACAGTTTGAGTATGATGATGCACATATAAAAGGTGTTGACGAACTTTTACCAACAAGCAGATTCCAAGAGTGGGCTCCAAAACTACTACAAAGAAAAGATGAAAATATTATAATATACTGCAGAACAGGCAACAGAACAGGTCAAGTGCAAGCTATTCTTGCTCAAAATGGACTTAAAGTACCACACTTAACACACGGCATTTTAGATTATGGTGGAGAGTTAGTAAGATAACTCTAACTCTTATTAAAGCATTTTTTATTAAGCAACTTAATTAGCTTTGTCTTATATAATTTACAAGATAGTCGAGTCAAGCTCGACTATGACAGAATATTTAATATAACTACTTTTCTCATTGCTTAGCTAACTTGGTAATCTAAAAGTTTGCAATTTTCGTCACTACCCAGCTTGACTGGGTAATCTAA
>CAYMUV010000002.1:0-20187 GCA_964393855.1 uncultured Nitratifractor sp. | reverse complement strand
CTAATTTTTTGTTAATTATATCAAAACTTAGAGTAAAAAAGTTGATTATAATCAAATTAATTATAATTATTTAAAATAATTACTATTTCTTTTTCTTATTTATAGTAATTGTCATCTTGCCATCTTTAATTTTATAATCTACCTTATTCTCGTCTGCATCGCTAGGTAGGGTAAAGCTTTGCATAAATGTGCTACTAGAGAAACTCTTAACTACACCATAGCTACTATTGTTATCTTTTTTACTACTTTGCTCTACTTTTACACTAAGCATACCACCTTTAGCCTCTACATTAGCTTTAATATCGCCTTTACCTACATTTATATTTAATTCGTAGTGGTCACCTTTATCTTTTAATCCGTGGCTTGCCATACCTCCACTGCTCATAATAATTGGCATAGATGTAGAGCTACTTTGTAAAGCTTTTGCCATATTATCCATTTGGCGCTCCATCTCTTGCATCTGCTTTAGTTGCATTTGGAAAATTTTATCCATTTGAGAAAATGGGTCACCATTAGTAGTAATTGCCCCTTGTGCATTTGCTAAAGTTAAAAGTGTTGCTAAAGATAAAATATATTTTTTCATAATTAACTCCTTTTTTTCTTGGAATTATAGATTATTTTGTGTAGATTTTTGTGCAACTTAGGTAGCAAAATTATTGGTTTAATTCGTTTTGGCACTCAACGCAATATTTAGATTCTGGCATTAGTAGTAGTCTATTAAAGTTTATCTCCTCTTCGCACTCTTGGCATAAGCCATACTCAGGGTTGGTTTCTATATTGTGCAAGGCAAATATAAGGCGGTTTTTTCTTTTTTTAGCCTCTTCGAATTGCTGTATTGCAATAGATTGTTCAATTTTTAGTGCTTTGTGTTCTACTTTGTCTATTGAGCAATCTTTTTTTAGCGGGTAGAGTTTTGGTTTAAGTGCTTCTATATCGTTTTCTACTTGCTCAATGTACTCTTTAATCTTAATTTTTAATTCATCTTTTTGCTCTTGAGTCATTATTCTACCCTATCTATTTTTTAAGAGTTCGTTGCGCATAGCTTTGTATAACTCTTTTGGTTCAAAATCAATTGCGGGGTCTTTATAGATAATATTTGGTATTACCTCTAAAAGTAGATACATTACAATCATCATAGGATAAAAGATTTTATACTCTATCTCGAAAGCTTTAACACTATAATGCTTTTTAAACCAATTTATTGCGCTTTCAACTCCATTGTGTGCTAAAAGTAACTCTATAGTAAAGGCAAACCCCCAAGTTATATATGTTAAAGCAATAGCGTATAAGCCAGCTTTAATACCTATTAGCGATATAATCATAGCTAAAATTATTGCTAGCATAATACTAAACTCTTTAAAGCCATGCCAAAGAACAACAAGAGTTACCGAAGCAATAAATAGCACTGCTAAAAAGTATATTATAGAGTTGTAAAGTTCTTGTTTTTGGCTATATGTGGGGCTAGTATAAATACCTATTGTTAAAATTGCAATAATTGCTACACTCAAACCAACTAAAAGCCAAAAATCGTTACTTTTGCTCATAGCTACTCTTTTGTATCAATTTCGCATAGTTTTATTAAAGAAGCCGTTTGTGGGCGTCTTTTTAACCAGTTTTGATAAAGTGCACTCATATCTTTGCTAGCCCCTTTTTCTAAAATATGCTCTTTATACTCTTGTGCCATTTTTGGATTGAATTTACCATTATCTAAGCATGCAAAGAAGGCATCTGCGCTAAATACCTCTGCCCATTTATAGCTGTAGTATCCAGCTGCATATCCACCTGCAAATATATGTGCAAAACCGTGTTCAAATTTAACATATTTAGGTGGTTTAATTATAGCTGTCTCTTCTCTTATGCTATCTAAAAGTTTTGATATCTCATCACCTTTATACAATTTTTGATGTAGTTTAAAATCAAATAGCGCAAACTCTAACTGTCTTAACATTGCCATACCAGCTTGGTAGTTTTTTGCACTCTTTATCTTTGTTAAAAGCTCGTTAGGAATTGGCTCTTTTGTTTGGTAGTGGTAAGCAAACTCTTTTAAAATAGAAGCTTCGTATGCAAAGTTTTCTAAAAATTGCGATGGAAACTCTACTACATCCCAAGATACACCCTCTATGCCGCTTAAGCTTCTTTCTGGAACTTTGCTAAATAGGTGGTGTATTGCATGCCCCATTTCGTGGAAGAGTGTAACTACATCATTATGTCTTAGTAGGCTAGGCATATCATTTGTAGCTGGTGAAAAGTTTGCTACAACAAAAGCAGATGCTAAATTTGTTTTGCCATCTTTATTTTGATAGTGGCTTTGCCAATTGTGCATCCAAGCTCCACCTCTTTTACTCTCTCTTGCTTCTAAGTCAAAGTAGATTCTAGCTAATATCTCTTTATTTTCGTATATGTCGTAAACTTTTACGCTCTCGTGCCAAGTTTTTGTTGTTATCTCTTTAAACTCAACATTAAATAGCTTTGCAACAAGCTTTAACATACCATTAAGTACACTATTTAATTCAAAGTATGGTTTTGTTTGAGTTTCGTCGAAGTTATACTTCTCTTTTTTAAGCTTTTCGCTATAGTAGGCTACATCAAATGGTTTAAGCTCTTCTAAATTATCTAATTTTTTTGCAAACTCTTTTAACTCTTGAACCTCTTTTTTAGCTTGATTTTTAGAGGCATTTAGTAGTTCGTTTAAAAAGTTAATTACATCATCACAACTACTAGCATCTCTTGTTTGTAGTGCATACTCTGCATAAGATTTAAAGCCTAAAATTTTTGCCTTCTCTTTTTTTAGCTCTAAAAGCTCTTCGATAACCTCTTGATTTTGGGGTGCTCTTGTGTTGTAGGCTTTGTAGAGTTGCTCTCTTAAATCTCTATTTGGACCATAAGTCATATATGCAATATAACTTGGCATTTGTAGGGTAAATTTATATTTTACTTCGCTATTTTCCTCTATTTTTGCTTGGTTTAGCTCGTTTTCTGGTATGCCCTCTACATCTTTTGGGTCGCTAATAATTAGCTCGTAAGCATTTGTTGCATCTAGTAGGTTTTGGCTAAATTTGTTGCTAAGTTCGCTTAGTTTTAGGTTTATCTCTTCTAGTTTTGCTTTATTTTCTTGGTTTAACTCTGCACCCGATAAGATAAAATCTCTTTTTAGTAGATTTAATACCCTTTTTTCTAAATCGCCTCTATAAAAGATAGTTTTTATCTTTTCGTATAACTCTTTGTGTTGAGATACATAACTAGAGAATTTAGATAAAAGAGGAATTGATTGCTCGTAAGCCTCTTGTGTCTCTTTAGAGTTTAATACGCTATTTAGGTGCGATAGTGGTGTAAAGAATCTATCTAGCTCTTCGTTTAGCTCATCTAGCTCTTTAATAGACTCTTTGTAACTGCTTGCATTTTTTGCTATATAATCAATTTTTTCTTTCTGTTTTTGCAGTAGAGTATCTAACTCTTTAGGGAAATCTTTTAAATTATCTAGATTAAATTCTATAAACATTTATAACCTTTTTGTATTTTTTAGATAAAATACTATAACTAATATTAAATAAAGGAAAAATTATGAGAGTTTTATTAATAAAAGATGTAAAAAGTTTAGGAAAAGCAGGTGAGATTAAAGAAGTTAAAGATGGATATGGGCAAAACTTTCTTATAAATAAGGGCTTTGCTAAACTTGCTACTCCAGAAGTTGTAAAAGATTGGGAAGAGCAAAAAGCCAAAGAGGCAGCTAAGCTACAAGAAGAGATAGATAAATTAACAGCATATAAAGCTAAAATCGAAGAGAGTACTTTAAAAATAGAAAGAGAACAAGCACCAGTAGGAATAAAAGGCTCTGTTACAAATACAAATATTGCAGATGAACTTAAAAGTCAATGGGATGTAGAGATAGACAAAAAGTTTATCGCTCTTAAAAAGGCAATTAAGAGCGAAGGTTTACACGAAATCGATGTAAAACTAGGACATGGAATACATGCTAATTTAAAAGTAGAAGTAGTAGGTGTAGAGTAATGTTTAAGGCAACAACGATACTAGCTTATAAGAGTCAAAAGGGTGCAGTAATTGGTGGAGATGGTCAAGTAACATTTGGCAATAGTGTTCTAAAGGGCAATGCAACAAAAATAAGAACACTATATAATGGTAAAGTTTTAGGTGGTTTTGCTGGTAGTACGGCAGATGCCTTTAGACTATTTGATATGTTCGAAGCAATTTTAAGCGAAAAAAGAGGCGATTTGTTAAAATCGGTAATAGAGTTTAGCAAGCAGTGGCGAGGCGATAAACACTTAAGACAATTAGAAGCTATGATGTTAGTACTTAATAAAGAGCATATATTTATACTTAGTGGTACAGGCGATGTTGTAGAGCCAGAAGATGGAGAGCTAGCATCTATTGGAAGCGGCGGTAACTTTGCAATATCGGCTGCAAGAGCACTTAAAAGACATGCAAATTTAGAGCCTATCGAGCTAGTTAAAGAGAGCTTAAAAATTGCAGGAGAGCTTTGCATTTATACAAATACAAATATTAAAACATTGGAGTTAAAGTAGTGAATAGTAGTAATATGACACCAAAAGAGATTGTAAAATATTTAGATAGATATGTAATAGGGCAGGGTAATGCCAAAAAAGTTATAGCAATTGCACTTAGAAACAGATGGAGAAGAATGCAGTTAGAGCCAACTATGGCACAAGAGGTAACACCAAAAAATATCTTAATGATAGGTAGTACAGGTGTTGGTAAAACAGAGATTGCAAGACGCCTAGCAAAGATGATGAGTTTACCATTTATTAAAGTGGAAGCAAGTAAATATACAGAAGTTGGTTTTGTTGGTAGAGATGTTGAATCTATGGTTAGAGATTTGGCTTTAGAGTCATTAGCTATAACAAAAAAAGAAGAAGCCGAAAAAAACAAAGAGAAGATAGAAGCCTATATAGAGAATAAGATAATCGAAAAGCTTTTACCAAAACTACCAGCAGGTGCTAGCGAAGAGAAGCTTGCAGATTACGATAGATTGTTTGCTAAAAAACAAGAAGAGCTTGCTAGTGGTAAGCTAGATGATTTAAAAGTAGAGATAGAAGTTAGTGGTAAATCTATAGATGTATCTAGTGCTGGTAATGTGCCACCAGAGATGGCAGAAGTTCAAGAGTCTATTATTCAAGTAATTGGTGGAATGAATAAAAAGAAGAAGAAAGAGGTAACTGTAAAAGAGGCTAAAAAGCTTTTAGAGTACGAAGCACAAAAAGAGTTATTTAACGAAGAAGAGATAAAACAAAAAGCTTTAGAAAAAGCTAAAAGTGGTGGTATTATCTTTATAGACGAAATAGATAAAGTTGCAGTCTCTGCTAACTCTAGCTCTCGTCAAGACCCAAGCAAAGAGGGAGTACAAAGAGATTTGTTACCAATTGTAGAAGGAAGTAGCGTAAAAACAAAACTAGGGCAACTAGAGACTGACCATATTCTATTTATTGCAGCAGGTGCATTCCATTTAAGCAAGCCTAGCGATTTAATTCCAGAGCTTCAGGGGCGTTTTCCTTTAAGAGTAGAGTTAGATAGCTTAACAGAAGATACACTTTATCGCATTTTAACAGAGCCTAAAAACTCTTTAATAAAGCAGTATCAAGCACTTTTAAGTGTAGAGGGTGTTGATTTAAACTTTAGCGAAGATGCACTAAGAGCTATCGCACACTATAGCTTTGTAGCTAATGAAAAGACCGAAGATATAGGAGCTAGAAGACTACATACTGTAATGGAGCGTATATTAGATGATATAAGTTTTGATGCAGACTCTTTAAGTGGAAATGTAGAGGTTACTAAAGATTTGGTAGATGAGAAACTGGGTGAACTTGTAGAGAGCGAAGATACAACAAGATATATACTTTAATTTTAAATTAGAAGGCTTAAATTGGATAAAATTGATATAGAGAATCAAAAGTGTGGCTTTGTTGCCGTAGTTGGTAGACCAAATGCAGGTAAGAGTACTCTGCTTAATTTCTTAAGCGAGTATAAACTTGCTATGGTATCTAAAAAGGCACAAGCTACCAGAAAAAGAATGAATATAATTATAATGCATAAGAGTTCACAAATTATCTTTGTTGATACTCCAGGTATTCATAAAAAAGAGAAACTACTTAACCAATTTATGCTAGAAGAGGCAATAAAAGCTCTAGGAGATAGTGATTTACATATATTTTTAGCACCTGTAAATGATTCGATAGAGCACTATAAAGATTTTTTAAAACTTAGAAAAAATAAGAATATACCACATATTGTATTGCTTACAAAGGTAGATAGAGCAGACAATAAAAGAGTTTTAGAAAAGTTAAATGAATACAATGCCTTTGCAGATGAGTATGAGGCAATTATACCTTTCTCTGTAAAAAGAGGAGGGGTTACTAAAGAGATGTTACTAGATGAGGTCAGTAAGTATCTACCACTTCATCCTTGGCTTTATGAGAGCGATTTATTAACAACAGATAATGTAAGAGATATCTATAAAGAGTTAATTAGAGAAGCAGTATTTGAAAAACTTAGTGATGAAATACCTTACGAGAGTGATGTAGTTATAGACAAAATAGATGAAAAGGGTAATTTAGATGTTGTAACTGCATCTATAGTTGTAGAAAAAGATACCCAAAAAAGAATGATTATAGGCAAAGGTGCACAAAGTATTAAGCGTGTGGGCAAATACGCAAGAGAGCAGATGGAAGAGTTTAGTGGTAAAAAGATATATTTAGATTTAAATGTAATTGTTAGAAAAGGGTGGAGTAAAAATAGAGACTTTTTAGAGGAGCTAGGATATATTTTTTAGCCTACTTTAAGATAAATTAATCACATTTTATCAACCATTAAGTATAAATTAATATTAAAACATATATAATATATTAATTTATATCTAGGGTAGGTAACTAAAGTGAATAAGGCAAATAAAAACTCTATTGTTACAATTGATGCTTATAATAATACAAGCTATAAAATAACTAATTCTAGTGCAATTAAATTAAGCAATTTAAAAGTATCTAAAAGAGACTCTTCTATCTCTTATGTTGCAAATAAAGATTTAATAATTGAGCCATTAGAGTTAAGCTCTAGCTTACCTAGTGAGCATTTAGATAATATTATTACAGACAAAATTTACGAAGAGTTACGCCTAGACCCTGCAATTGATTATAAGATATCTTATATTAAGCAATCTTCAAATAATAATAAAACTAAGTATCAAGTTATTATAGCTGATAATAGTGAATTTAAAAGTAGGGTATCTAAATTTAAAAGCAAGTTAAAAACATTAGAGAGCGTTGTTCCTGCGCCACTTCTTTATAGCTCTTTGTATCAGAAAAAGTTATTAGATAGTAGTTGTGCTGATATGTTTATCTATTTTGGAGATTACGATAGTTTTGTAACATTTTACAATAGAGGAAAATATCTATACTCTAAATCTATCAAATTCTCTTTAGATAATATGTACGATAGATTTGTGCAATTAGCACAAGAGCCTCTATTAACAAAAGAGCAATTTAGAGAAGTGCTCTCTAAAGATGGTTTAAAATCAGATAACGATAAGTATAGAGAGTTGATTATTCATATAATGAATGAGTGCTTTTTAACTATAAATGATGTTGTAATTTATACTAAAAGAGCTTATGATATTAGCGAAATTAAAAGAAGCTTTGTAGGTTTTGCATGGGGCTATATTGAGGGTATTGGAGCTTATGTTAAAAACTATTTAAGTATAGACTCTAAACCACTTTTTAGCTTATACTCTAACTACTCACAACTGCAAGATATTGACCCAATTCATTCGCTAATGTATTTAACTCAAGATGAGCTAAATAGCTCTACGCTAGAGCTACCAAATTTAACGCCTTACCCTAAGCCAGCACCCATTAGTAAAAGACCAGCTGGAAAAATTTTATCTTTATTTTTGGGTACTACTGCACTATTTATGATACCAATAGCTTATGACTATTTTGTTGGGTTAACTCTAAAAGGGCAAAATTTAGTTTTAGAGCAAAAAGAGCATAAATTAACTTCCGAGGCAAATAGATATAAGAGTGCAATAGAACACAAAAAAGAGGAGTTAAACGCATTAGATAAAGCACTATCTAAAACAGAAGAGATATACGAAAATAAAAAAGGTAAACTAAAAAAAGTATATAATAAAAAGTTTAACTACAAGATGCGCTCTGAAGAATTAGCTATAATAACTAAAATATTAGAAAACTACGACATTAAAAGCAGAAATATAGAGATTAATGATACTAATTACTTTATAGAAGTAGAATCTAAAGATGATAAAGAGATAACATCATTTATTAAAAAGTTGGTTGCAACTTTAGATAAAGATATTAAAAGAGTAAATATTAAGCAAATTAATTTTGACAAAAAAGAGCAGCTCTACAAGGGTGTATTAAATATTGAATTTAAGGAAGAGATATGAGCTTTTTAGATAGATTAGACAATTACTACAACAACCGTAAAGCAAGCGAAGTGTGGATGATGGTTATATTAACAGCTATTTTAATTGGCTATATTTTATATCTTTTACTATCTGATAGCTCATATAAATTTAGAGAAGCACAAGAGTTAAAAAATAGCACACTAAATGCTAATATAAATAGTGCAAATGCTTATTTAAATAGCATTACAGTTAATGGAGATAGAGATTTTTATATAAAAGATTTAAGTAAAAAAATTACAGAAAAAAGAGGTAATTTAAATAGTTATAGAGAGAAGTTATCAAAATTAGATGGTGCTGTAGAAAAGTTAAATGGTGTGCTTTATAATAATGGTAATTGGTCAAAATTTTTACACAATATTGCTAATAAAGCAGAAGATAATAGCTTAAAAATATATAATATATCTAATACTACTTACGATAATAATAAAAGTTTTGGCAAGGTTTTAGATGTAAATGTTAAGTGTGAAGGCAAATATGGAAATATTTTAGCCTTTTTAAACGATTTAGAAAAGAGTCAATTAGTATCTAATATTTCAACTTTAAAATTGAGCTCTACTAAAGAGAATCCAATAGCCGATTTTAACTTAACAGTGTGGGGAATAAAACCATGAAAAGAGTATATTTAATATTAGCCTTGATATCTACTGTAACACTATATGCAGATGAAGTAGATACAATTATTTCTAAAATTAATGAACTAAGAGATAGTAATTTGCCTAAAGATAAAATAGCAAATATAGAGTCTCCAATGCCAAAAGTTGTTGTAGTTGATAAAAATGGAACTTCAGATTCAAATGTAACTACTAAAATTATTAAATCTAAAGAGGATAATTTTAAATTGAGTGCAATAATTAACAATAGTGCTTTAATTAATGGCAAATGGGTTAAATTGGGCGAAAAAATAAATGGCTATAAACTATCCGATATAATGGATGATTCGGTATATTTAGTAGATAGAAACAAAAGTAAACTAATCTTTTTTAAACAAAAGAATGGTAAAATTAAACTTTCAATAGGTGGTAATTAATGAAAAAGATAATAACTTCTTTAGCAGCTTTATCTATAATAACTGTTAGCAACTTAAGTGCAAATAGTTGCAGTAACCAAAAGTTCTCTGTTACTATACAAAAAGAGATATCGATATCTCAGGCATTAGATAATATTGCAGAGAGTTGTGGCTTAAGTGTTATAGTTAAAGATGCCTTAGCACAAGAGAAGCTAAAGAAAAAGCTATATTATATAAAATTAAAAAACTCTACACTTAAAAAATTTTTAGACACTATATTAAAAGATAACGATATAAATTACGATTTAAAGGGTAATAAGCTATCTGTTTCATATTTAACTACTAGAACTTTTAAAGTTCACTATATCTCTAGTGATAGAAGAGGTCAAAGTAATGCAAACATTAATATTGCAAATGCTGGCAAATCTAGTAAGGGTTCTTCTACAAAAAGTGGTATGAGCATATCTAGCGATGATAGTTTTGATTTTTGGAAAAAACTTAAAGGCGAAGTGCATAGAATTTTAGTTACCTCTGGCGATGGAAGTATGAATTTTCAAAAAAAAGGTGGTGAGTGGATAGATGGTAAAGGGCATACTTGGCAATATAATCCACTAGAGCCAATTATAGATCCAGAAGCTGGGTTAATAACTGTTACAGGTACGCCAACTCAAATTAGTAGAGTCTCTAGATATATTAGAGCTTTAGCATCACAAGTAAAATCGCAAGTTATGATAGATGTTAAAATTTTATCTGTAACTTTGAATAAGGATAAGCATACAGGTATAGACTGGTCGCAGTTATATGGTTTTGAAAACTTTACAATAGATACATTAGCAATGTCTCAAAAAGGTATGAGTGAGTGGAAAAATGAGGGTGGTAAAATTACAGAAGCCAAATTTGCACCTGGCACAAAACCTAGTAATGCTAAGCTTTTTGATGCTAGAGGTGCTAAAACAATTGATGATTTAATTAAATATTTAAAAACGCAAGGTACAGTTAAAACGGTATCTAATCCTAAGATAATGACCTTAAATAATCAGCCTGCACTCATTAGTGTTGGTAAAGAGCTATTTTATAAGACAGTTTCGTCTCAGACAACAAACGATGGTAAAAATTCATCTACTTCAGAGCAAATACAATCTGTATTTGCTGGCGTTTTGTTAGATATTACACCAGAAATAGATAAGCGTGGTATGATTACATTAAAGATTAATCCATCTATTACAGAAACAGATGGTCCAATAGGTACTAATGGAAGCAGAACAATGCCACCAGATTTAATTAGAAGACAGATATCTACTGTTATAAAAGTTAGAAATGGTAAGCATGCGATTTTGGGTGGTTTAATCTCGACTGCACAAAGTAAAGTAGAGAGTAAAGTTCCTCTTTTAGGAGATATTCCATTAGTTGGAGAGGCTTTTAAAAGAGAGAGAAAAATCTCTAAAACAGAAGAGTTGGTTATTATTATTACACCAAAAATAACTAGTGGTAGAGGTGGTGTTTCGCTAAAAAGCTTAGGATATAGGAGTATTACAAGGTGAGTTACTACGATATAGCAAAAGAGTCTTTCGTTGATGAGATAAATTTAGATACATATATTGAGTTGCCAGGCTCTATGAGTGCTTATGAAGAGTTAGAGTTATCATTTGAAAAACCTTTTAAAATGATGTTACTTTATGGCGAGCCAGGTACAGGCAAAAGTTTACTTTTAAGTAGAATATACGATAAAAAGAAGTATCAAAAAGAGATACACTATATCGATTCTCCTCTGCTTGATGAAGAGGAGTTTTTTAGAAAACTTTTTGATATTTTAATACAAAAGCCAATGCCAAAAAATACAAAGGTAGATTTTAATACTTTTGTTGAGTTTTGTAAAGTTATAAAAGGGCAAAGAGAGATAATTATTCTATTAGACGAAGCACAACTTTACCCTAAAAAACTTTTGGAGCAAATTAGAATTTTATCTGATACAGGGGTTTTAAGATTTGTTATTGCAGTTCATAAAACTACCGATGAAGATGTTATAGCTAAATCTCATTTTCAAACTAGAATTTGGGGAACAATAGAGCTTAAAAATGCCACAAAAGAAGAGTTAAAAACATATATTCACCAAAGATTATTAAAGTTTAATCAATTCGAAATTGCAAATTTAATTAAACAAAAAAATATAGATTTTATACATAAATGCACTAATGGTAACTTTAGGGCTTGTAGTAAGTTAATGTATACAACTTTTGAGATATATCAATATTATGAAAAACACGATCCATCCCAATTTAGTAATAGCACATTTTCTCAAAAATTTTTAGAGATGGCAGCAATTGCAACAGGAGCAATAAATGTATGATATACCAGAACTAGAGAAAAAATGGCGTAAATATAAAAGAAATAAAATTAAAAAACCACTTATTATATCAATATCTTCACTTCTATTGTTAGGTGCAGCTGGATTTGGTATTTTAAAATATATTAATAATAGTAATAGTGCCAATACAAATGTGGCTAAAAATAGTGTAACACCAGTAGTTCAAAAGCCAGTTGCTACAACTAATAACAATCAAAGTAAACCTGCTATGATTATTGTGAAAAATAATCCATCAAATCCTAATAATAGTAGTAGTTCAGGAACTAACCAATTAGTTAATATACAGCCTACTACTCAAAATGGGACAGTTGCTAATGAGCAAACTAATAACTCTCAAGATGGAACAATAGATTTAAGCAAAGCAACTATAGTTAAGCCAGATGTACCAGATGATGATATAAGAGTAATAGGTTTTGATAATAAAGGGAAAAAAGATATTGAGCAAAAGTATGGAGATATTCTTTTACCTAAAAAAGCAACAGAAGATATCGAAGAGAGAGAACATATTAAAGAGTTAGAAGATAAATTTAAAGAGACACAAAACCCAGAAGACTCTTTAGAAATTGCAAAATATTACTACTCTAAAGGTGACTACAAAAAAGCAGAAGATTGGGCTGTTAATACTAATAACATCGATGGAGATTTAGAAGATAGCTGGCTAATTTTTGCAAAATCTAGAGCAAAACAGGGTAATAGAGTAGATGCTATAAAAGTTTTGCAATCTTTTTATGACGAAACTAATTCAAAAAAAGCAAAAGCTTTATTGGATAAGTTAAGGCGTGGAAAGAGCTTTGATTAGGTGTTAGTATATGAATAGATATATAGAGGTTTTAGTAAGAGATGCTATATTAGATAAAGATAAATTAATAACATATATCAGATCTAATCCAAATATATCACTAACATTAGGAAGACTTTTAGAATCAAACATTTTAGATAAAGATAGACTCTATAGCTACTTTATAAATGAACTAAAAGATGGCGATTTATCTTTTGAAGATATTGACAATATCGATAAAGAGGGTGTAGATGTTGGTGATTTTTATAAGTATATTGCAAATAGATTAAATATAGAATATGTAGATTTAAACGATAAAGAGCTAGATAGCTCACTACTAGATAATATTCCAACCTCTCTTCTAGTTAAAAACAAAGCAATAGTAGTAGAAGAAGATGAATTTTACACTCTAGTTGCTTTTGCTGACCCTTTTGATTTGGCTGCTCAAGATTTAATTAATAGATATTTTAATAAAAAGATGATAAAAGTAGGCATAGCTAGATACTCTGATGTAAAAGATAAATTACATCAAATAGAGACTTACGAAAGCCTTAAAATATATATCGAAGATATCAAAAGAGATTTAGCTACAAGTGCAAATATAGAAGAAGATGAATCTCCAGCAGTTTTAAAACTTATAGATTTAATATTAAGAAGTTCAATTGCGGCAAGAGCTAGCGATATTCATATAGAAGCTACAGAAAAAAACTGTATTGTTAGAGATAGAGTTGATGGAATGTTGCAGCAAAGATTTATTTTCGATAAAGTTGTTTTTGCCCCCTTAGCTTCTAGAATTAAACTACTCTCACAGTTAGATATTGCCGAAAAAAGAAAACCACAAGATGGACGATTTAGTACAACAGTACTTGGAAAACCATATGATTTTAGGGTTTCTACTCTACCAACTTTAATTGGAGAATCTATAGTAATGAGAATTTTAGATAAATCTAAAGCTCTTATTACTTTAGAAGAGATGGGTATGAATGATAAATGCTATAACGATTTTAATAAGGCAATATCTGCACCTTATGGAATTGTTTTAGTAACAGGGCCAACAGGTAGTGGTAAAACAACTACTTTGTATGGTGCTTTAAATGCTATTAAAACTGTTAAAGATAAAACAATTACAGTAGAAGACCCGGTAGAGTATCAAATGGCAGGTATTCAACAAGTGCAAGTAAATAGCAATGCAGGTCTAACTTTTGCCTCTGCTCTACGCTCTATTTTACGACAAGACCCAGATAAAATTATGATTGGGGAGATTAGAGATAACGAGACATTAAGAATTGCTATTCAAGCTGCTATGACAGGGCATTTGGTTTTATCAACTTTGCATACAAACGATGCAATCTCTTCGGTTTATAGAATGATAGATATGGGAATAGAGAGCTATTTAATTAGTGGCTCTTTAGTTGCTATTCAAGCACAAAGATTGGTTAGAAAAATATGCCCACACTGTGCAAAAGAGACAGAAGTCGGTGGCGCTATTTTAGATGAAATTAGACCATATATACCAGCAGATAGTGCTATAAAATTCTATAAGGGTAAAGGGTGTAGAGAGTGCTTTAATAGTGGATATATCGGTAGAGAGATGATATCAGAAGTTTTAACAATTACACCAAAATTAGCTAGTATGATTGCCACAGGTGCATCTAAAGAAGAGCTAGAAAAAGAGGCTCTAAAAGAGGGTTTTTCCCCTATGTTTAGCGATGGTATTCAAAAGGCTTTAAGCGGTAGAACAACAGTAGATGAAATCTTTAGAGTAGCAAGGTTATAGCGTGTATTTTAGAGTCGAGTATCTATATAGAGGAAAAAAGTTTTTCGATACAATTAAAGCTAATAATAAGTTTGAGGCATCTAAGCTTATAAAAAAAGAGAAAGGTAATGTAGTTATATTATCTACTCTACCAGCATCTGCACCACTATCTGAAAGTTTTGTAAAACTACAAGGTTTTGCAGAGAGTTTCTTTAAACCGAAGTTAAAAATAGATGATAAAATTGCATTTATAAGGCAAACAGCTGTAATGACAGATGCTGGATTGCCAATTCATGATGTTTTAGAAGATATAGCAGATACATCAACAAATAAAGTCTTAAAAAATACTTTAGTTTCGGTAGCTAACGATATTAATGCAGGTAAAAGTATGTCGCAAGCACTAGAACCTCATAAAGAGCAGATGGGGCATATTGTTATGGCTATGACAACTCTTGGTGAAAAGACGGGGAATTTCCCAGAAGCCTACCACAAATTAGCAGATATATTAGAAAGCATAAGGGATAATAACAATAAATTTAAAAAGGCTATCCGCTACCCAATAACTGTAGTTATAGCTTTGATTTTAGCTTTTGTAACGGTAATTACAATGGTTGTTCCAAAGTTTAGAGAGATATTTGCAGAGTTAGGCTCTGATTTGCCAGTAGCTACAAAATTTTTACTATCTACACAAACTTTTTTTAGCAACTATGGTTTACTTATTATTGCTTTTTTAGCTACTGTTTTCTTTATACATTTACACTTTTATAAAAATAGTTATAAGTATAAATATGCAATAGATAAAATATTGGCAAATCCTAAATTTTACTTAATTGGCAAGTTGGTTTATTTGTCTAATGTGTATAAATATACTTTGGTTTTTGGCTCTTTAATTAAAGCTGGTATTCCTGTTTCAGATGCACTAAATACGGCTATTGGTGTTGTAGATAATTTATATATAAAAAAAGAGTTAGAGTCAATTAATACAAATATTGGTAGAGGTGTCTCTTTGTCTGAATCTTTTGAGCAGACTAATCTTTTTGAGAATATGACTATACAGATGGTAAAAGCTGGCGAAAATAGTGGTCAGTTAGATCAAATGCTAGCAAAAGTTACACAATATTACAATATGAAGTTCCAAAACTTAATAGATAATTTATCGGCATATATCGAACCAATAATGATAGCTATGATAGCAGGGCTTGTACTATTGTTAGCACTTGGAATATTTATGCCAATGTGGGATTTAGGACGAGCCGCAAGAGGGTAGGTTGTTGTGCTAAGTGTTGTGTGTTAAGTTTTTGTAAGGAGTAGAGGAGAAGAGGCGTAGTGAGGTAAAGATATATTCTTTATTCTATATATACTTGCTTTATTCTTTAAATAAAAACTCTTAACGCTTTTTCTAAATCCTCTTTTGTGTCTATTCCAAAGCTATTGCTTTTTACCTCTTTTATGGCAATTTTATAGCCATTTTCTAGTACTCTTAGTTGTTCTAGTTTTTCTGTATCTTCTAAAAAAGAGTTACTTAATTCGCAAAATATTTTAAGTTTTTGGTAGGTAAAGCCGTAAAGCCCCAAATGAGCTTTATAGTTAATATCTATATTATCTCTATTATAAGGAACTAAAGAGCGAGAGAAGTATAAAGCTTGTTCACTATTAGTTGTAACTACTTTTACTAAATTTGGGTCTTTTGCCTCCTCTTTAGATACAACTTTATAGAGTGTAGAGATTATAGTTTCGCTACTATTAGCATACTTTTTTGTTAAGTTAAATAGCTCTTTAATTACACTCTCTTCTATAAAAGGTTCATCTGCTTGGACATTAATAATTATCTCTTCGTTGCTACAGCCTAATTTAGTAGCAGCTTCGTAGATTCTATCTGTTCCAGAGTTACAACTAGAGCTTGTTAAAATCGCTTTAATATTATACTTTTGTGCTATATCGATTACATCTTGCGAATCTGTAGCAATTACAACACTATCTACTTTTTGAGCAACTTTTGCAGTTTTTATAACCATTGGCAAGCCGTTAATGTCGGCTAATACCTTATTTGGAAATCTAGAAGATTCTACTCTAGCAGGTATTATTATCATAACTTTTCCTAATTTAAAAGAGATTTTTCGGTATAATTATACCATTATTTTATTATAAGGGATATAGATGAGAGCACTACTTAGTGTAAGCGATAAAAGTGGAATTGTAGAGTTTGCAAAAGGCTTAGAGGCATTAAATTTCGAGATTATATCAACAGGTGGAACTTACAAGGTTTTAAAAGAGGCAGGGGTAAATGTAATCGAAATAGACGAAGTTACAAAATTTCCAGAGTGTTTTGATGGTAGAGTAAAAACATTAAACCCATATGTTCATGGTGGTATTCTTTATAGAAGAGACGATAAATCTCACCAAGAGCAAGCAAAAGAGCTTGGTGTTAGTGGCATAGATTTGGTATGTGTTAATCTATATCCATTTAAAGCTACAATAGAGCGTACAGATGATTTTGAAGAGATTATAGAAAATATAGATATTGGTGGACCAACTATGGTTAGAAGTGCGGCTAAAAACTTTAAAGATGTAATTATTGTTACAGATAGCTCTGATTATAGCTCTATTTTAGAATCACTAGAGAATAAAACAGATACTTTGGAGTTTAGAAGAGATTTAATGATAAAAGCTTACGAGCATACAGCAGCATACGATAGTATGATAGCTAACTATATGAACCAAAGATATAACAATGGATTTGGGGCAAAACAGTTTATTGTTGGTAGTAAAGTTTTCGATACAAGGTATGGCGAAAACCCTCATCAAGATGGTGCACTCTATGAGTTCGAGAACTTCTTTAGCGGTAGCTTTAAAACACTTAAAGGCGAAGCTAGCTTTAATAATCTTACAGATATTAATGGTGCTGTTAAGATTGCCTCTAGTTTTGGCGATAGAAATGCAGTATGTATAGTTAAACATGGTAACCCTTGTGGTTTTGCTATAAAGAGTAACTTATTAGAAGCATATACAGAGGCACTTAAGTGTGACCCTATCTCTGCTTTTGGTGGTGTAGTTGCAATTAATGGAGTTGTAGATTTAGAGTTGGCTAAAAAGTTAAACGAAATCTTTTTAGAGGTTGTAATAGCAGGTGGTTTCGAAGATGATGCACTAGAAGAGCTACATAAAAAGAAGAGAATTAAACTATTTAGCTACGATAGTAAAAAGTTAAAAATATCAGAAGATAAATATGACTTTAAACATATAAATGGTGGTTTTGTATTCCAAAATAGTGATTGTATTTGTGATAACGAAGTTAAAAATGCAAAATGTGTTACAACTAAAGAGGCTAGTAAACAAGAACTGCTAGATTTAGAGATAGCTTGGAAAGTAGCTGGTTTAACAAAAAGTAACTGTGTTGTTTATGTTAAAAATGGTGCTATGGTCGCTGTTGGTATGGGTATGACAAGCCGTGTAGATGCAGCACAATGTGCAATTAAAAAAGCTAACGAATTAGGTTTAGATATAGCAGGTTCTGCAATTGCAAGCGAGGCTTTCTTCCCATTTAGAGACTCTGTAGATGCAGCCGCTGCTGCTGGCGTAAAAGCAATTATTCAGCCAGGTGGTAGTATTAGAGACGAAGAGGTTATAGAAGCTGCAAACGAACATGGTCTATCTATGTATTTCACAACTGTTAGACACTTCTTACACTAATAATTAACTCTTACTTATCTCTTTTAGAGCTTGAGTAAGAGAATATCTTTACTAATTTATAAAATAATTGTAATAATTTTTAAACTTGATTGACATTGACTAAACTTTTTTGATATAATATCACTAATTTAAATCCGATATATTATTAAGGAGACAACTTTATGTCTAAAAGTTTATATGAAACATTGGGAGTAAGCGAAAATGCTACTGCCGATGAAATTAAAAAAGCATATCGTAAATTAGCAAGAAAGTATCATCCAGATATTAACAAATCTCCAGAGGCACAAGAGAAATTTAAAGAGATAAATGCAGCATACGAAGTATTAAGTGATTCAGAAAAAAAAGCTCAGTATGACCAATTTGGAGACCAAATGTTTGGTGGTCAAAATTTCCAAGATTTTGCTAGAAGTCAAGGTGGAGATGTTGATTTAGACGAAATACTTCGTGCAATGTTTGGTGGAGGCTTTAGCTCTGGTGGCTTTGGTGGTCGCTCTTCGGGAGGCTTTGGAGGTTTTAGTGGTGGCTATAGAGAGCCAGACTTAGATGTAAAAACATCTATTACTGTTCCGTTTAATACATCTATTTTAGGTGGAACACACCATATTACCTTAGATAATGGTGAAAGTTTTGATATTAAAATTCCTGCTGGTATTAAACCAGGTAAGACACTTAGGGTTAGAGGTAAAGGGAAAAGCTATAATGGGCAAAGAGGAAATTTATTAATTTTAGTTAATGTTGCACCATCTCCAGAGTACAAAAGACAGGGTGATGACTTATATAAAACCATAGATATACCTCTTAAAACCGCAATGTTAGGTGGAAGAATAGAAGTTGAAACACCAGAGAAAACTGTAACTCTTAAAGTACCAAAAAATACAAAAAATGGTCAAAAATTCCGTCTTAAAGATAAAGGCTTTATAAAAGATGGCGGTGGAAAAGGCGATATGTATTTAGTTGCTAATATAGCCTTACCAGATGTTGATAGTCTCGATAGCTCTTTAAAAGAGTGTTTAGAAAAACTACCAGAATAAGGAGTTAAAATGCATGGATATGATGAACCTGTATATTTAATTAGTATTGTCTCTTCGATGCTAAATATACACCCTCAAACCTTAAGACAGTATGAGAGAGATGGTCTTATTAAGCCATCTCGTACACAAGGTAGAATGCGTCTTTATTCGCAAAGAGATATAGATAAAATGAAAATGATACTTAGATTAACAAGAGATTTAGGTGTAAATATAGCAGGAATCGATGTAATTTTAAGATTAAAAGAGCAAATGGAAGAGATGGAACTAGAGATACATAGACTTAAAAACGAGTTAAATTCTGTAAATAGAATGGGCTCTGTCTCTAAGAGTAAAGCAATTGTAAAAACTAGTAGATATGATTTGGTAATTTTCGAGGATAAAGATGGAAACTAAAAATATGCAAGAGGTAAAAATTTACCTTAAAAATATAGATGAATATAATGGCAAGTCGCTTTGGCACTTAATTTTAGAGCAAGTAAAGAGTAGTAATTTAAGTGGAGCTACTATTTATAAAGCTGTTGCAGGAGTAGGGCACTCTAAAAAAATACACACCTTCGATATATTAAATCTTTCGCAAGATATACCTTTAATTATTGAGATTGTAGATAGTAAAGATAATATAGAGCTATTTTTAAAAGATAATAAAGAGTTATTAAGCAAAACTTTTATAACTCTTAAAGCAATTGATATAGTTAATTATTTAGGTTAAAGTATGAATTTATATTTAATTTTAAGCGTTGCAATTGGTGGTTCAATCGGAGCACTTGGTAGATTTTTTATATCTGCTTATGTAAACAGAATTTTAGGCACAACATTTGCCTATGGTACACTAAGCGTAAATATTTTAGGTAGTTTTATTATAGGCTTTTTGTTTTTATATTTTAATCAAGTTATTTCACCAAATCTTAAAGCAATGTTAATGACAGGACTATTAGGAGCATTAACAACTTTCTCTACATTCTCACTAGAAACCTTACTTATGGCACAAGAGGGCTTATACACAAAAGCTTTACTAAATATAGTACTAAATGTAACACTATCCCTAAGTGCAACATATCTAGGAATGTTAGTTTTTAGAAAAATTTACGGCTTGTAGCAGAAGTTTATAA
>CAYMUV010000001.1:0-26726 GCA_964393855.1 uncultured Nitratifractor sp. | reverse complement strand
AACCACACTGGTTTAAAGGCGATAAAGAGTTTTTGGGAATGGTAAGAAGATATGTATCTGTGCCACTTTTAAGAAAAGATTTTATTATAGATAAGTATCAAATTTTAGAGGCATTAGTTTATGGAGCCGACTATATTTTGTTAATTGCAAAAGCACTTAGTAGAAAAGAGTTAAGAGAGCTAATAGAGTATGCTCACCATTTAGGTTTAGAGGTTTTAGTAGAGATACACGATAAAATTGACCTAGTAAAAGCTACATTTGCAGGTGCAAATATTATAGGTATTAACCATAGAAATTTAGAGACATTTAAAATGGATATGCAACTAAGCCATAAGTTAATCCCACTAATACCAAACTCTAAAATTATAGTTGCCGAAAGTGGTATAGATAGCCACGAAGTGGTTAAAGAATTAAGCTCAGTAGGTGCAGATGCCTTTTTGGTAGGAGAGCACTTTATGAGACAAAATGATATTACAAAAGCTGTTCAAAAATTAAAATATGGGAAAGTTTTATAAGTAGAGTTTTTTTATCTTACCTTGAGTAGAATAAATCAAGAAAAATCTTTCTTGATTTTATATTTTTTTAGCTTTTGCCTTTTGCATAAAATATACAAACGCATAAATTCCAGCTGCAATTGCATACGATAGATATTCACTTCCTAGATGCAGTTTTTCTGCCATGATATTTGGTAGCATTGCAAATGGAATTAGAGCCAAGAGTAAAATTCGCTCTATAATATTTACTTTTGTTACCATGTAGCCTTGTATAGCAGATGTAAAGGCAAACATACCCATAACTGCGCCTGCAAATATAACTGCAATCTCTAATGGATTACTAACCCAAACCCATTTACCTGGGTCATTTGGGTCTGTGGCATCTACGCTCTCTATTAGTAACAATTTATTGTTAAAGAAGAACATAAATGGAAGTATTGCTGTTCTTATATCATAAAAGAAACCTTGCAATCCCGTTTTTATTGGGTCGGATTTAGCTATACCAGCTGCTGCATAGGCGGCCATTCCTACTGGTGGGGTATCGTCTGCTAATATACCAAAATAGAATACAAACATATGTGCAGCAATGGCTGGAATTAGGTATCCATTATCTCCTGCTAGTTGCATAATAACAGGTGCTGTTAGTGCTGCCATAACTATATAGTTTGCAGTTGTAGGAAGCCCCATACCAAGTATTAGTGATGTAATAGCTGTAAATAGCAGTACAAGTATAATATATCCATGAGATAACTGGTCTATTACATCTGCTAAGATTAATCCTATACCAGTTAGAGTTACAGAACCTACTACAAGCCCAGCAACACCAGTAGCAACTGCTATTGGAACCATATTTTTAGCACCATTAACCATACCATGCGCGATATCGGTAAAGCCACTAGTTAAAGTATAAAAATCTAGTTTTTTACCTTCTATAAGTGCTGCTATTGGCTTTTGAGTTACCATAATTAACATCATAAACATAATTGCATTAAAAGCTGCACTTTGAGCAGAGTGTCTTAAAATAATAAGCGTGTACATTAAAAAGGCTATTGGAACTATATAATGGATACCTTTAATAAATATTGGCCATACTCTACCAAGTCCTTTTTCGCCCTTTATTCCTTGTTTTTTTGCCTCTAGGTGTACTATATAAAATAGGGCAAAATAGCTTGTAAAAGCAGGTACAAATGCAGCAAAAACAACATCGGTATAGCTAAGCCCTAAAAACTCTGCAATAATAAATGCAGCAGCCCCCATAATTGGTGGCATTAACTGCCCATTTACAGATGATGCAACCTCTACTGCACCAGCTTTATGTGCTGGAAAACCTAGCTTTTTCATTAAAGGAATTGTAAATGTACCCGTTGTTACTGTATTTGCTATTGATGAACCAGATATTATACCCATAAGTCCAGATGCAGCCACCGATGCTTTTGCTGGTCCACCATCATATTTACCAAGCAAAGTATATGCTAAATTAATAAAATACTCTCCCGCACCTGCACGATCTAGCAGGGCACCAAATAGAACAAATAGAAATACAAATGCAGAACTAACACCTAATGGTACTCCAAATATCCCCTCTGTTGTTAGTACCATTTGACCCATAAGTTTATTTAGACTAACAGCTTTATGGGCAATTAAATCTGGCATTTCAGGACCAAATATATCATATATTAAAAACATTACTGCAATAAAAGGGAGTGGAAGCCCCATAACTCTACGAGCACCCTCTAGTATTACTACTATTAATATTACACCAATTACAATATCTGTTGTTGTCCAAGCACCAGAGCGCATTGCTAAATCGTTATATGCAAACCACTGATACAAAGCAGCAACAGCAGCAACAACTGCAAAAATATAGTCGTACCAAGTTATCTTTTTTCTTAGTTTTGGTCTTTTAAGTATAGGGTAAATCATAAATGCAAGTAGTAATGCAAAAGCTAAGTGGATTGATCTAATATATACACTATTTATAGGATGTACCACAACTGCAAGTTGAAAAAGTGACCATCCAAAAGCAACAGCAGAGACTAGCCACCAATATATTGAACCTTTATCAAATTCTCTTTGACCTTCTAGTTCGCTTATTAACTCTTCTTCATAGTTCATTCTATCTTCGTCAGGAGGAGTTTTATCATCTAGTTTTGAGAGTCTATCTAAAGCCTCTTTGTTGCTATTTTCTATATCTTCTAGATACTCATCTCTGTGTTGTTGCTCTTTTTTCATACTTTTCTCCTCTTGTTATAGTATCTACACTAATCTCTATTTAAAGTTTAGAGTAGATACTATAATCTTCGCATATAGCGAAGATTAGTAAGTAATTATTTTAAGATACCAGCCTCTTTAAATGCTTTAACAGCACCTGGGTGTTGAGGAATACTTAAACCATCTAAAAGACTCTCTTTTGTAATAGTTTTGTATGCTGGGTGAAGCTTTTTAAATGCTTCGAAGTTATCTAAAATAGTTTTAGTTAAAGCATATACTACTTTTTCATCTATACTATCTTTAGTACATAAAACAGCTTTTACACCAATACTTGGAGTGTCGTGAGTTACACCTTTATAGAATGTACCAGAAATTATACCTTTTGCATAGTAAGGGTATTTTTTTACTAATTCATCTATTGGTTTACCGTCGATTGGAACTAAGTCGATATCTACAGAGTTTGCAGCATCTTTAATATTTGCAGTTGGGTGTCCAAATACAGCAAAATACCCATCTATATGGTCATCTTTAAGCAGTGTAGGACCTTCTGAAGATTTAAGTTCATCTACAGATTTAAAATCACTTTTTTTAATTCCAAATGCTTTTAAAACAATCTCTGTTGTCATACGAGTACCTGAACCTGGAGTGTCTACATTAACACGCTTACCCTTCGCATCTGCTAAAGATTTAATTCCAGATTTTTTAGTTACAACAAATGCTAAAAGTTCAGGATAGATTGCCATTACTGAGCGAAGACCTTTAATAGCTTTACCTTTAAATTTACCTTCTCCATTGTATGCTTGATAGGCTGTATCACTTTGAGAGATACCAAAATCTAGCTCACCTGCATTAATAGTATTAACATTATATACAGAACCACCAGTAGATTCTACCGAACATCTAATACCTGTTTTTTTCTTCTCTTTATTCATCATACGACAAATTGCACCACCTGTTGGATAGTATGTTCCTGTTACTCCACCAGTACCAATTGTAATAAATTGTGAAGCCGAAGCAGAACCCACAAGTAGCATTGATGCTGCTACTACAGATTTAGTTAGTTTAACCATTTTTTCTCCTTTTGATTTAATATCATTTTTATTGTATCATATAATAAAGGGTAATAGTAGTTTATATGGTAAAAATAGATAAAAAAATCTTATTTTATAACTAAATGTAGCATAATAAATTTAGCAAAGATATTGTAAAAGTGCTATTTTATGGCTTTTATATAGACTCTTTTTGGTGCAGGATAGCCTTCTGTTGTTAGTTCTGGGTTGTTTTTATCTAAAAAGTCATTTAGACTTTGCGAATCAATCCAATCTGTTTTTCTTTGCTCTGTTAAATCTGTTTTTTTAATTTCTAAAACTTTTATATCTTTAAATCCAGCTCTAAAGCACCAGTTTTTAAGTGCATTAACTGTTGGTATAAAATAGATATTTGGTATTTTAGAGTAGCGCTCTTTAGGTGTTAAGCATATATCTTTGTCGCCATCTATCATAAAAGTATCTAAAATTAACTCTCCATTTTTATTTAAAGATTTATAAAGAGATTTTAACGAGCCAATAGGGTCGCTTCTGTGGTATAAAACACCTAGACAAAATATTGTATCAAATTTATGTTCATAATACTCTATATGCTCAATACCAAGCATTTCGTAAACTATATTTGAGTTTACAAAACTATCTATAAATTTAAATTGCAAGTAGTTTAAAGCAGAAGGGTCAAAACCTACTATTTTTTTTGGATTATCTTCTAACATTTTAAACATATAGTAGCCGTTATTGCAGCCAACATCTGCTACTACTTTATTGTTTAAATTAAAGTATGGTCTAATTAGATTATACTTTATATAACTTCTCCATTCGCTATCGATAAATAAAGAGTTAATTTTAAATGGACCTTTTCGCCAAGGTTTCATAAGTTTTGCAACTTTTTTTATCTCTTCTAAATTTTTATCTTCTATTTTAATTTCGATTGCATCATTTAATTTTACATCGATTATATTGGGGATAGTAAGATTATTTAGTGCTTCGTTAATTGGAGCAATGTTTTTCCAAGAGAGCCACTTTTGGCGCTCTTGTCTTAATTTGTTTAAGTCCATTATTTAGTAATGTAAGCTTTTTTAATTATAACTTGTTTTATTGGTCTATCGTTAGCACCTGTTTGAACATGGTCTATTGTATCTACTACCTTTTGCCCTTTTACAACTTTACCAAAAATTGTATAACCACCATTTAGCCAAGCAGTTGGCTTAACAGTTATAAAAAATTGACTTCCATTAGTATTTGGGCCATGATTAGCCATTGCTAAAAGATATGGTCTATCAAAAATTAAATTTGGTTTATACTCGTTTTTAAACTCTTTGTGCCAAATAGACTCTCCACCCATTCCTGTGCCTGTTGGATCGCCACCTTGAATCATAAAATCTTTAATAACTCTATGAAATATAACACCGTTATAGTAGCCTTTTTGAGTCAATTTTCTAAAGTTTTCTACTGCTAGTGGCGCAGCTTTAGGAAATAGTTTTAACTCTATTTTGCCATAGTTTGTATCTAGTACAACATTTGCACTTAAAGTAGCTGTTATAAAAGCAATTGCTAATGTAATTTTTCTCATTTTAATCCTTTATTTAAAATTTATTTTGCAAATTCGATAGCTTTTGTCTGTCTAATTGCGTGTACTTTAATCTCTCCTGGATATTGTAGCTTATTTTCTATATCTTTTGCAATATTGTGTGTAAGGAGAGCAAGTTCATCGTCGCTAACTTCCATAGAGTCTATAAATACTCTAATCTCTCTACCTGCATTAATAGCATAAGCTTGCATTACACCGTTGTAGCTTAGTGCAATTTTCTCTAGCTCTTTTACCCTTTTTGTAAAGCTCTCTAACACCTCTCTTCTTGCTCCTGGTCTTGCTGCACTTAATATATCTGCAGTACAAACTGCTGCACTCTCTACCGAAACTGGCTCTTCGTGTCCGTGGTGTGCATATATTGCATTAATTACAATAGGGTGTTCATTATATTTTCTACAAAGTTCTGCGCCTAAATCTACATGATTTCCATCGAAATCTTGTGTTAGTGCTTTACCAATATCGTGTAGCAAGCCAGCTCTTAGAGCAAGTTTCTCATCTCCACCCATCTCTGCAGCTAAACTTTTAGATAATCTTGCAACTTCAAGAGAGTGTAGTAGAGTATTTTGTCCATAACTTGCACGATATTTTAATCTACCAATCAATTTTATAAGCTCTTCATGCATAGGGTATAGACCTAAATCTAATACTACTCTCTCTCCCTCTTCAAATATCTTTTGCTCAAACTCTTTTTGTACTTTTTCGTGTATCTCTTCTATCTTGCCTGGATGGATTCTGCCATCTTCTACTAATCGCTTAATTACCTCTGTTGCAATAGCTCTTCTATATAAATTAAAGTTACTAACTAATATAACTCCAGGGGTTTCATCTATAATTATATCTACGCCTAATAGTTGTTCAAGTGCCTTAATATTTCGACCCTCTTTACCAATAATTCTACCTTTGTGCTCATCACTAGGAAGGTTAATGCTATTTATTAATCTCTCTCCTGCAAAATCACCAGCATATCTTGCAACAGCTTGTGCTAGCATATAGTTTGCTAACTTCTCTTGCTCCTCTTTCGCTAGTTTAATCATTTTTCTTGACTCTTTTGCTAAGTCTGATTCTATCTCTTTTTTATGAAGCTCTAGCAGATGTTCTCTTGCCTCTTTTTTTGTCATAGATGCTACTTTAGATAGCTTTTCTGTAAGTTCATTTAATGTATTGTCTTGTTTTTTAGCAAGCTCTTCTAAGCGTATCTCTTTTTCGTTAATTAATCTTGCTTTTCTCTCTAATGTTTGCTCTTTATCTTTTAAAGATAGCTCTTGTTGCTTAAGTTTTAATTCAAACTCTTTGCTTTGCTCTTTTGCATTGTTTATTATCTCTGATGCTTCATTTTTAATTACATTAGCTTTAGCTTTTGCTTCTAATTCATACTCTTTAAACTTATTTTTTGCATAAAATTGAGCCGCAAACCAGCCAACTAATGCCCCAAAAACCGAAAATAGAAAACTTATTATTGTAGTTATCAATATACTTCCTTTGTTATTAAGCAAATAATTATATATCTATTTCTACTATAGAGTTTGTAATAATAGCATTCGCACTAATATCGTAGCTATTTGTTACAACCTTATTAATATAGTATATATCTCTTTGAAAAAAGATAGTTTTATTAATTTTTTTATTAAATTTTTCATAAAATCTATCATACATACCTTTGCCAAATCCTACTCTTTTATAATTTTTATCAACTCCTAGCAAAGGAACAATGGCTAAATCTATCTTTTTTACTTTTTTATATGAATTATTTGGCTCTTTAATTTTAAATTTTTTTATCTTAATTGGTAATCTATATGGAACCAATTTAAAGCTTGTTCCATTAATAAAAGGAACATATAAATTATACCCTTTTTCTCTTAATAGCTTTATTAGTGGGGTAATATTTGGCTCTGTTTTTAGTGGAATAAATAGCATTATATCTTTACTTTTGCTTCTTTTTATTTCGTTATATACTCTTTTTGTAATTAATTTATCTCTTTTGTAATTATTAACTCTTGCTTTTTTTAAATTTTTAAGTGCCTCTTTTCTAAATTTATCTTTTATTTTATTTTTATCCATTATTATAGCCTTTTTTGATATAATCGCTAAAAAGAATATAGCTTCTATGCTAAGATCTAAAAAATGTATTATAACTATAAGGATATAAATGTTTGGTTTTATTAAGAAAGCATTTAGTAGCTCTAAAGAAGAAGAGCCAAAAAAAATTAAACGAGATAAAGTAGAAAAAGATGAATTAGAAGATTTGCTTTTAGAAGCAGATGTTAGTTATGAGTTAATAGAGAGTATGCTAGAGCAGTTGCCTAATCAAGTTAGCAGAACACAACTCTATAACTCTTTGGTAGCTGTATTTGATTATAAAGCAAATTGGATATATCCAGAGGGACAAAAGCCATTTGTAGAGATGATTATAGGTATAAATGGTGCAGGAAAGACAACAACTATATCTAAACTTGCTTATCAATATAAAGAGAGTGGCAAAAGAGTTATGCTAGGTGCTGGAGATACATTTAGAGCAGCTGCAATCGAGCAATTAAGCCGATGGGCTGCAAAATTAGATATTCCTATAGTTGCTACAAGACAGGGGCACGACCCATCTGCAGTTGTTTTTGATACCATTAAATCTGCTATTGCAAAAGATGTAGATAATGTAATTATAGATACTGCAGGAAGATTGCATACACAAGTTAATTTATCAGAAGAGCTTAAAAAAATGGTAAGAGTAGCCAATAAAGCCTTAGATGGTGCTCCGCATAGAAAAATGTTAATATTAGATGGTACTCAAGGAAGTTCTACTGTAAATCAAGCTAAAGCTTTTAACGAAATGATAGGAATAGATGGAATTATAGTTACTAAGTTAGATGGTACTGCTAAAGGAGGCTCTCTTTTGACAATTGCTCACGAACTTAAAATGCCACTATATTATATTGGGGTAGGGGAGCAACCAAAAGATTTAATTAAGTTCGATGTTAAATGGTATATTAATTCAATTTTAGATGAAATTTATGGCGAAGAGTAGGGGGAGTAAAAATAGATATATGCAAAAAGGCTAAGTTATGCACTTAGACTCTTCATTATATTACTCTTTAACTCTTTTAATTTATCTGACATAGAGTAAATTAAAGAGTCATCTAAATTGCCATTATTTTTAATTGCATCTTTAATGCTATCTAATGAGTTTACAAAATCATTAGCATCAATTTTAGAAGAGATAGTTTGTAAATCTTTAATAAGGGCTAAAGCTTGAGCGTCTCTTTTCTCTTTTATATATCTCTCTAACATTTTGTCGCTTTCGCTATAAATTGCTATAAACTCTTTTAGGCTATCTTTGTCTATAGTTTTATCTTTTTGTTTTAGTTTGCTAATTTTTACATATCTTTCTAGTAATGATTCTAAATCTTTCTTATTAAATGGTTTTGGTAAATATGAGTCAAAACCTAATTTAAATATGTTACTCATACTACTCTTTTTAAGAGAGAAAGATGTGTGGATAACAACTGGTATAGAGTTATATTTTTCATTTTCTCTAATTTTTTTAATAGTTTGATAACCATCTAGTCTTGGCATAACACTATCTAATATAATTAAATCAAAACCACTCTCTTTTAGTTTATCTAAAACCTCTTGACCATCATTACAACTTGTAACTTCAATGCTATATTTTTTAAGCATAAATTCTAAAATATGTAAATTTGTTTTATCGTCGTCTGCAATTAAGACTCTACCTTTTCTTAAAGGTTTTTTGTAGTTAGATACTATTGGCTTGCTTTTCTCTTTAGAAGCATCTGATTTTTCTACCATATCTTTATTATATATTAAACCAATTTTATTATATAAATTAGCATCAACTTTATCTATATCTATTGTTTCATCTACAAGTATAGAAGGGTATAGTCTATTTTTTTCACTAAGTACTGCAACTACTTTTAGAGATGAATATTTTTTTATGGTTTGTAGATACTCTGTTAAAATTGGTTCAAATAGCTTGCTATCTACAAAAGCAATATCATAATCCATAAAGTTAGGTATCTCTTTATTTGTCTTTTCTGTATATTTTTTATCTACATCAAAATTTAATGTTTTTAGATATTCAGAAAGTTTGTAAGCACTCTCTTCGTCTGAAATAACAAGTGCTTTTTTAGTTGTTTTAAGAACCATATTTGGTTTACTGCTAACAACTTGCTCATATCTAATATCTACAGGTATGCTAACAGATACATTGTAGCTCTCTTCTTCTTTATTGCTATTAATAATAAGTTTAGCATTAATTTTATCGACTAATCGTTTAATTAAATAAAGATATATTCCATAATACTTTTTTGAGATATTTGAGTAAGTTGGCTCTATGCTGTTTAGGAATACTTGATTTATATGTCTATTTAACTTTAAATTTCTTGCAATTTTAATAATTAAATTGTTGCTATTTTCATTTAACTCTACATCAAATTTAGGTTCTTTATAACTATGTTCAGCTGTTTGATGTTTACTTAATAAAAAGAATATATCACTAATAATCTCTTCATTAGCTACAAGATTATGGTTAGATGTAATGATACCTGGTTGTTTAACTATATTATACTCTTTTAAGTGACTTAACAACTCTCTTAACTTAAACTCTTTAGTAGTGCTTTTATCTATATCTGCAGTTACTTTTAAAAATATTTCCTCTTCTTTATTATTAAGGTATATCTCTTTGTAAGTCTCTTCTAGTTTTTTAATATTTATAGGTGTTGTATCCTCTTCTAACTCTTTTATATTATTTTTTAAATTAAGTGTATTTTCTGTTCTGTTAGTATTTATGTCATTAATATAGTTATTATTAGCATTTAATTCACATTTATTTTTTACTAAAATGCTATTAATTCTTTTTTTGTTCTTTCTGATGTCTCTAATTATTGATATTAAAAGTATGAAAAATAGTAATGTTAAAACGGCAACTGCTATCCAATTCCACATTGTTGGTGTTAAGTTATTAAATCCATTTGCTTCAAGAGTCGAAGTAATGGACATAACAACTAAACCCATTTTTAAGGGCTTATTCATAATTTATTCTTCCTTCCTTCTTTTTAATAAATTATATCATAAATAAAGAAAAATAAACCTATAAATTTCATTATTTTTAGATAAAATAGAAGATATTATTTTATATTAATTAATGTATTTAAAAAATAGGAATGGTTATGGCAAAAAAGAAATCACTTTTTGAGTGTCAAAATTGTGGCTTTCAGAGTCCTAGATGGTCTGGTAAATGTCCAAGTTGTAATTCGTGGGACTCATTAATAGAGTTAAATCAAGAGCAAATAGAGTATTTGCAAAAGAGTTCTTCTAAAAATATTAGTGACTCTAAGGCAATACCTATTACAAAAATAAAAGCCGAAGATGTAGTAAGATTTAGTAGTGATTCAAAAGAGTTAGATTTAGTTTTAGGTGGTGGTATTGTTCCTGGTTCTTTAACACTTATTGGTGGAAGCCCAGGAATTGGTAAATCTACTCTGCTTTTAAAAATAGCTGGTAATTTAGCAGCTACAGGAGCAGATATTTTATATGTTTCTGGTGAAGAGTCGGCATCTCAAATTAAACTTAGAGGCGACAGACTCGGAGCAAATCGTGATAATCTATATTTGTTAGCAGAGATAAATATGGAAAATGTTATAGAAGAGATAGAGAGCAAAGATTATCAATTTATAGTTATAGATTCGATTCAAACTATTTACGACAATAATGTTCCTTCTGCTCCAGGTTCTGTAACACAAGTTAGAGCAATAACATTTGAGTTAATGCGACTTGCAAAATCTAAAAACATACCTATATTTATAATTGGGCATATTACTAAAGATGGCTCTATTGCAGGACCTAGAGTTTTAGAGCATATGGTTGATACAGTTCTCTATTTCGAAGGTGATACAAATAGCGATTTAAGGTTACTTCGAAGTTTTAAAAACAGATTTGGCTCTACTAACGAAGTTGGTATATTTGAGATGGATAGCAATGGCTTAAGAGATGCAAAAAGTATGAGTGAAAGATTTTTTAATAAAGATACACTTATGCCAGGTTCTGCTCTTACTATAATTATGGAGGGTTCTAGACCAATAGTTATAGAGGTTCAGGCTTTAGTTACTCCAAGTTATGCTAACTCAAAAAGAAGTTCAACAGGTTTTGATACAAATAGGTTAAATATGCTTTTAGCTCTATTAGAAAAAAAATTAGATTTACCACTTGGAACTTATGATATTTTTGTAAATGTTGTAGGTGGAATTAAGGTGCAAGAGACAAGTGCAGATTTAGCTATTATTGCTGCAATACTTAGTAGTTTTAGGGATAGAAAGCTAAGTAGCAAAACTATGTTTATTGGGGAAGTAAGCTTAACAGGAGAGGTTAGAGATGTGCCAAATATGATGCAGAGATTAAAAGAGGCAAAAACCCAAGGCTTTACTAACGCCATAACTCCTAGTAAACCTTTAGAAGATTTAAATTTAAAATGTTATGTAGCTCAAAGTGTAGAGAAAATTATAGATTGGATGTAAAATGGCAATAAAAGTTGGAACAGATATAGTAAGCATATCTAGGATAGAAGAGTCTATAGATAAATTTGGAGAAAAATTTTTATCTAAATTTTTAAGTAAAGAAGAGATTAAAATTGCAAAAAAGGTAGAGACTATTGCAGGTTTTTGGGCAGCAAAAGAGGCTATATCTAAAGCATTAGGTTGTGGCATAGGAAAAGAGCTTAGTTTTAAAGATATAGTTATAGAAAAAAATAGTAAAGGTGCTCCATTTTTTTCCATTAAGAGTAAAAGATTTGACATTTTAGAGTCATCTTTATCGATTTCTCACGAAAAAGAGTTCGCAATTGCAATTGTTGCCATTATTTTTAACTAAAATTTATATTAGTTAATATATAATTGTGTAAAAAAAGGAGCACTTGTGAACAAAAAAATTTTGCTTTTAACAGTTATTGTCTCAATAGCAATGAATGGTTGTGTAGTAGATAGAATTAAGCAAAGAGTCTATGCTAAAAAATTAAAAGAGTATAATTTACATAAAAAACAAACTTTAGCTGTAAAACAACGAAAAGTAACGACAACGAATGATGTTAAAGTTGTTGAAACAATAAGTAAAGAGCAACCTAAAGTATTATATACACCATCTAAACCGAATTTAAAAGTAGATAACTATAAAAAAGTAACTAAAAAAATTAAAAGCAAAATTAAAAGTAAAGTTGAAAGCAAAGAGAAAAAAGTTGTTAAAAAAAGTGCTTCTAAAAGAGTAAAAAGAGTTCACAAAAAAGTTGCAAAAGTATATAAAGAACCATATAGTATAGAAAAACACGAGAGTGACCCCGAACTTTTAGGACCTCAAACTACATTAGATTCAAATCCATTAGTAAAAAAAGAGAGCAAAGAGGCAAAAAAAATTTAACCTCCACCAACAAAGTGGAGTAACTCTATTTTGTCTCCATCTTCTACTTTTTGTGTAGTCCAATTATCTTTTTTAATAATTTCCATGTTGATTGCAGCTGCCATTACTTTGCTTTCTACCTTTAGTGATTTTATAACCTCTATAAGTGTTATAGGCTCTTTGAATTCAAAATTTTCTCCATTTACTACTATATTCATTATTAACCCTATTTTTATCTTTGATTTTATCAAAAATTTAACAAAAGTCAAGTAAAATCTATAAAAAGTTTATACAAAAGGAGAGTTTGTGAATATTAAAGTTTTTATATTGGCTATTTTTTCATTTTTAGTTTCTGGTTGTGTTGCTACGAGTTCTCCGGCTCCAGACAATAAGCCTAAAGATAATAATGTAACAGTTGTAGAAAGTATCGAGGCTACACCTGCAGTTGAGCAAGCAAAGACTATCGTTACACCTATAGAAGAGAGCAAAGTTGTTACTAAAGATAATAAATATGGTTTAAAACCGGAGCCATTTAGTTTAGATAGCCAAGAGCAAGACCCAGAACTGCTTGGACCTCAATCAACTTTAGATAGAACGCTAGATAAATCTGATGCTATGGGCCAAAAAGCTAAGAAAAAAGATAGTACAAAAAAAGAGAATAAGCCAAAAAAGGCTTAATCTCTTTTAAGAAAAAATAGAACTATTCAAAATCCATTAAATCCCTGATTTTTAACCAATTATTTAAGCCCTCTCTCCATATATAGCTATTTGGATTTAATTCGAAATTATCTAACATCCACAAAATATCGCTTTTTGTATATGGACCACTCTCTTTAGAGTTTTGAATTATGTAGTAGACATTTTTATTTTCTCTCTTTTTATCTTTATCTATTCCTGTATATATGTTTTTCTCTTCAATATTGGTAGTTTTAATTGTTAAGTGTGAGATTTGTAAGCCTATTTCATTCAGTTTTTCATTATACGAATGTATTAAAAAGTTTATAAACTCTTCGTGCTCTTCTAAAAGCTTAGATAGAGGTAATACTCTATTTGCCAAAATATCAGGCATTAAGGCAATAAATAGTTTTGCTAGGTACTCTGATACACTACTATTATCAAGTTTTAATTTTTTATACATAATATGATTGAGAAAAGTATTATAATCTATAATTTTACAGATAAAAAACCCATTACTATTTAGTTTAATTATATTATTTCTTAAATCCCTTATAAGTATAGGAGAGCCATTTTTAAATTTAACTTCGAAACCTAGATTATTTATATAATAAATATCAGCATTAAAAGGGTCATCTGTCTCTTCGTTCCAGCCTAGCTCTTGCGCAATATTTGGTAAAGAGATACGATTTAATCTATAAGCACCACTCTCTAAAATATCTAAAATATCTTTATTTAGTTTAACTAGAGCTACAAAATCTTTAGGTACTTTTAATTTAGTATTGTATCTAATCTCTTTCTCTTTATTTGGTACATTCCAAACAAGTTCAGTTAAATCTCCTTTGTGGACAATGTTCTCTAATAAGTCACCAAAAAGCCAGTCGATAAATTTCATATTATCTATTTGCTATCCGTTTCTAATTGTTTACCACTATCTAAAGCCTCTTGTTTTGCTTTAGTTGCTAAAAGAGCCTCTTTTAGAGCTTTTTCTGTATTTTTTAACTCTATTTCTGCTTTAGCTCTTGCCTCTTTACCAAGTTGAGATATCTTAATAGAATCATTAAGTGTCTCTATAAGAGTATTATTAGCTTTTTTGATACTCTCTATATCAAATACACCACGCTCCATTTGCTCTCTAACTTCTTTATTTGCTTCTCTTAAACCTTCGGCACTCTGTTCTAATAAGTCATTTGTTAAATCGTTAGCACTTTTAATAGCTTTTGCAGCTTCGTGGCTTCTAAAAATTGTAACAGTTTGAGCAAGTTGATTACGCCATAGTGGAATAGTATTTACCAAAGTAGAGCCAATTTTATTTATTAAAGATTTATCATTTTCTTGAATAAGACGAATACTAGGTAGAGCTTGCATTGCAACTTGTCTAGATAGTTTTAAGTCGTGAACTCTTCTTTCTAAGTCATCTCTAAAACCTCTTATCTCTTTTAGCTCTTGAATACTTAACATATCACTATCTTTAGTTTTGCTCTCATACTCTGGTATAATTTTTTCATTTAGCTCAGATAGTTTTATTTCGCCAGCTTTTATATATAACTCTAATTGTCTAAAATAGTCTAAGTTAGCATCATAAAGTTTATCTAAGGCTACTATATCTGTTGTTAATTTTGCTTTATGTTTTTCTAAATCATCTGATATTGCATCTATTTGGTCTTTTACCTCTTCGTACTTTTGTACAAATTTTGTAAGAGGTTTTGTAAACCCAAATAGTTTTTGCCACCAATGAAGCTTTTTATTTGGATTAAACTCATCCATATCAAAGCCTCTAAGTGTAGCTACCATATTATTAAGTAATTCACCACTTTTGCCTGTATCTTTGTTTTTAACACCATCTAGCATCTTATTAGATATATCATCTAACTTCTCTTGAGCTTTAGAGCCAAAATATATTGCAGAGTTTCTATCTTTAATGTCTATTTCATTTAAAGCCTCTTGTAATTTGCTCTCTTCTTCTGGAATAACTGCTGGTAAATTTTCATCTTGTTTCTCTATTGTTGCCTCTACTAACTCTTTAACTTTAGTTTCCATTTATTCTCCTATTTTTAATGTTTTAATTGCTCTTTAAGGGCATCTATTTGTACATCTAAATCAAAAAGGTCGTTAGATTTTAACCTCTCTAACTCTTTATCGAATCTTTTAGTTGCATCATCTAGCAAAGAGATTAAACGCTCTTTGTAGCTACTATCTAATACCTCTTTATCAATAGAGTTATATTTAGAAATTACATCTTTAACACCATCTAAATATACAACCATAAATTTTCTTACAATACTAATATCTTTTGGGTCTTGCTCGATTGTATTTAAAATATCGTGTGCTTTTCTTAATGTTTTATCTATGGCACTTTTTAAATTTTTATCTTCTATATTTTGATTGCTATTTTCAATTTTTTTAAGTTTCTCTTTTGCTTCGTTTAAACTTTCGATAATTTTTTTATAGTTTGCACTTTTATCTTTTGGCAATTTATCTACACTTGGGTCTTTACCATAGTAGATATATGCACCAACTCCACCTAAAACAGCACTAAATACCCCATTAATAAGTGTAAGGTTAGAGGTAGTAAATACTATAAATAAAAGAGCTATTGTAAGTGCAATTGATCCAAATAGTTTATACTTTATCTTTGGGGCTAAAGCTAAATTGCTATTGTTGTAATTAAACTCGTTAAGTAAGCCTTTATCTATTAATTTAATAGAACCAAAAATTAAACCAAAACCAATTAATTTTAATAAAAATAGAGAGTAGTTATTGGCAAATAGCTCTTTTATTGTAGATACAAATAGAGGAATTAAGAAAATATATATAACAGTAGCTTTAGATGGCTTTTTTACTCTTTTTATTTTCATCTTCTTAATTTTAGCCATTAAATGTGCCCCCAATGACCATACTTAGCGAATAGATAATAAAAATTAAACCAAATATTTTATAGTAGTTCATATCTCTCCCCTTTTTAGATTAATGTATTATACCCAAAATTTGTGTAAAATATTAAAAATATTACGGAGATTTACCTATGAATAGAGTATTAAATAACTTTTTTACAATAGCAAAAGTAGCAAGATGCAGTTATAAAACTAAAAAGATGCAAGATTTTTTGGTAAATTTTGCAAAAGAGTTAAATTATAAACATTTAGTCGATAATAATGGAAATATTTTAATATTTAAAGAGAAACCTAAAATATCTTTGCAAGCACATTACGATATGGTATGTGTGGGAGATGCACCAAATATAGAATTAATTAAAGAGGGTAATATTTTAAGAGCAAAAAACTCTACTTTAGGTGCAGATAATGGTATTGCAATTGCTATAATGATGGCACTTATGCAAGATGGAGTAGATGCAGAGTTTCTATTTACAAATGATGAAGAGGTTGGTTTAATAGGAGCTAAAAATTTAGAGCTATTAATTACTTCTAAATATCTACTAAATTTAGATAGCGAAGATGAAGCCGAAGTCTATATAGGCTGTGCTGGTGGGGCAGATATAGTTGCTAATTTTAAAGATGAGTTAGTAGAAGTTAGTGGAGATATTTACGAGTTGAGTCTACTTAATTTACCAGGAGGGCACTCTGGAGTCGATATAGATAAAAATATTCCATCTGCTATTAAGCTATTATCTAACTATCTAAAAGAGAATAAAATAGAGGCTCTAATTTCTATAGAAGCAGGGGAGAGAAGAAACTCAATACCCGCTAATGCTAAGGCTATAGTTGTATCTAAAGATAGATTAATCCCTAATAGTGATGTAAAAGTAAAAGAGTTAAATATTAATAAAAAAGCCTTTAAAAGTAGTAAAGTAATTTTAGATTTAATAGATACATTGCCACATGGTGTAATTAGCTACAATAAAGAGTTTAATGTTCCTCAAACAAGTGTGAATTTAGCTCAAATCAACTCTAAAGATGGGCAAATAGAGTTTATTGTAACCCCAAGAGCAATGAGCGATGATAGTTTAGATATGATAGTAAATGAAATTTCAGATATATTTAAAAAGAGTAACTTTAATATAAAAATAGAAGATGAATACCCAGCTTGGAAACCAGAGATAAACGACTTTACAAAATTGGTAGAAAAAGAGATTAAAAAACTCTTTGGAAAATCTAGCCAAAAAGTTATACATGCTGGTTTAGAGTGTGGTGTTTTGTCTAAAAAATTAAAAGATGTTAAATTTGCCTCTATAGGTCCAAATATTAGATATCCACACTCTAAACGAGAGTATGTAGAGCTAGACTCTGTAGATAAAACATATAAAGTAGTAAAAGAGATAATAAAAGCTGTAAATAGTTTTTAAAGTTTAGAAACTGCTTTATGCTTTAAATCTATCTTTACTTTTGCAATACTCTTTTAAAATACACTCTTCGCACTCTGGTGAGATAGCTTTGCACTTATATCTACCAAATAAAACCATAGCTTGATGTAGCTGGTGTAGATTGGTTTTAAACTTTTTTACTAAATCTGCTTCGGTATCTTTTACATTTTTTGCTCTGCTTAACCCTAGCCTATGAGCTACTCTAAACACATGTGTATCTACAGCCATTAAATTTGCACCCGTATACTCTATTAATACAACATTGGCTGTTTTTTGCCCAACTCCTGCTAATTTAACTAACTCTTTTTGTGTTAGTGGAACTTCGCCATTAAAATCACTCTCTACCATTTTTGCCATAAGAATTAAATTTTTAGCCTTATTATTAAAGAAAGAACAACTCTTTATTAGCTCTTTAACATCATCTAAATTAGCATTAGATAACTCTTTTGTAGATGGGTATTTTTTAAATAGTGCTGGTGTAATAATATTCACCCTTTTGTCTGTACACTGAGCAGATAGCATCACTGATACTAAAAGTTCATATAAATTTCTGTAATTTAGTTCTGTTACAGAGTCTGGGTAGTGTTTTAGAAAAATATCTTTTATCTCTTCTATCTCTTTTTTAGTTGCAAGTTTTGGTGTTAATACTCTTTTTTTACTCATATTGCTCCATCATTAATCTACTTTTTTAAATTCTGCTAGTATACTATCATTAATTTTTTCAAATTTAGTTTAAGGAGCTAATATGAGTTTAGTAAAAAGTGTTACGGTAGCATCACTAATTTTTGCATCATCATTAAGTGCAGCAGATGTTTTAGCAACAGTAGATGGAGCTACAGTTACAAAAGCAGAGATAAATGCTATGTTAAAGCAACAAGGTGGAGATTTTGATAAGCTTAATAAAGAGCAACAAAAGAAATTGCTAAATAAGTTTATAGATAAAGAGCTTATGGTAAAAATAGCTAAAAAAGCAGGTATCGAAAAAGATGCGGACTACTTAAAGAATTTAGAGCAGGTAAAAAAAGATTTACTTGTTAATAGTTGGATGAAAAAGTTATATAAAAGAGTTTTAATTAGCGATTCTGAAGCCAATAAATATTATCAAGACAATAAAGATAAATTTAAAGTTCCAGAAAGAGTTCATGCTAGACACATTTTGGTTAAAACAGAAAAAGAGGCTAACGATATTATAAACACTCTTAAAGCACTTAAAGGCGATGAGTTAAAGAGTAAATTTATCGAGCTTGCAAAATCAAAATCTACTGGACCAACTGGCAAAAATGGTGGAGATTTAGGATACTTTGGAAAAGGGCAAATGGTTAAGCCGTTTGAAGATGCAGCTTTTGCTCTAAAAAAAGGCGAAATCACTACAAAACCTGTTAAAACACAATTTGGTTATCATGTAATATATTTAGAAGACCATAAACCAGAGGGTGTAGCAGAATTTAAAGAGGTAAAAGATAGAATTATCGCTAAAATGAAACAAGATCAATTTAGTAAGAGCATAAAAGATGCTGTAGATAATGAAAAAAAAGATGCTAAAATAACAAATACAATAAAGTAGTGACAAAACGACATTATTTACGATTTGTTCACAAATTTTATATATAATTGTGATATTAATTTATATTAAGGAGATTTAATGAAAAAAATTATTACTACACTTGCAGTAGTTTCAACACTTGCAGCAACTTCTGTTGCAGCTAAAACAGTAGGTACAGTTAATGGTTACCCTATTACACTTAAAGAGGCTGATAAATTAGTTAAAGTTTTAACTAGAGGTAAAGTTACATATAATCAATTAAAGCCAAGCGATAAAAAAGAGATTATTAAAAGATTGGCTGTTGATAAATTAGTAATTAAAACAGCATATAAAAGTTTATCTAAAAAAGAGAGAGATTTTGTTATTGCAAATGCTTATATGGCGAAGAAAACAAGAGGTGTAAAAGTAACTGATTCTGAAGCTAAAAAAGCTTATAATAATAACAAGCAACTATTTATGAAAAAAGGAAAATTAGTACCATTTTCTAAAGTTAAAAATATGATTAAAATGCAACTTAGACAGAAAAAAGTTGTAGATAAAATGATGAAAAGAGCAAAAATTATAGTTAAATAAAGGATAGCTAGTGAGCCAAAAAATCTCTGATTTTGTAGAGTCTGGTGTAGTTTGGGGCGAGGATTTAAAAAAACTTTATAAGTTTGCAAAAGATAATAACTTTGCTATTCCAGCAGTAAATGTTGTTGGAACAGACTCTATTAATGCAGTTTTAGAGGCAGCTTCAAAAGTTAATTCTCCAGTTATTATACAATTTAGCAATGGTGGAGCTAGCTTTTATGCTGGTAAATCTTTAAGTGGCGTAGAAGCCGCAGTTACAGGTGCTGTTAGTGGTGCTAGCCATGTACATGCACTTGCAAAACTCTATAATGTACCAGTTATTTTACATACTGACCACGCTGCAAGGAAGCTTTTACCTTGGATAGATGGTTTAATAGATGTTAGTAGAGAGTACTTTAAAGTATACAATAGACCACTATTTAGTTCTCATATGATTGACCTTTCAGAAGAGCCTTTAGAAGAGAATTTAGCTACCTGCGAAGAGTATTTAAAAAAGATGAGCGAAATTGGTCTATCTTTAGAGATTGAGCTTGGAATTACAGGTGGCGAAGAGGATGGTGTAGATAATTCTGATGTAGATAATGCAGCACTCTATACACAACCAGAAGAGGTTTATACTGCATATAAAAGATTAAAAGCAATTAGTGATAACTTTACAATTGCTGCTAGTTTTGGTAATGTGCATGGTGTTTATAAACCTGGTAATGTTCAATTAGAGCCTAAAATTTTAGATAACTCTCAAAAATATATAAAAGAGCAAGAGGGCTTAGACGAAGATAAGCCTGTAGAGTTTGTCTTCCATGGTGGTAGTGGCTCTAGTTCGGAAGAGATTAAAGAGGCTATTAGTTATGGTGTTATAAAAATGAATATAGATACAGATACTCAATGGGCATTCTGGAATGGTGTTAGAGAGTACGAAGCTAAAAATAGAGACTACTTGCAATCTCAAATTGGTAACCCTGATGGCGAAGATAAACCAAACAAAGGTTACTATGACCCAAGAAAATGGCTAAGAGCAGGCGAAGAGTCTATGAGAGATAGAGTAATAAAAGCTTTCGAAGAGTTAAACTGCATAGATAAATTCTAATAAACTTTATATGGCACGGTTATCTTCGTGCTATTATAAATTTTTAAGGCTATTTTTGAAAAATATAGAATTTAATACCCCAACACCAATCGAAAAATATAACTTTAGAGGTATAAATTTTTTTTTAAAACGAGATGACTTAATACACAAAGAGTTATCTGGCAATAAAGCAAGAAAAATTCTTTACTACTTAAATAATCTGCCAAATAATATTGATTCAATTAGCTCTTATGGCTCTATACAATCAAATGCAATGTATTCGCTCTCTTATTTTGCTAAGGTTTTTAATCTTAAATTTTACTACTATGCTAACCATATTTCTGATTATTTAATATCTAATCCCCAAGGCAATTTTAAAATGGCACTTGATAATGGAATGATTTTGCATGAGGGATATAGCAATATGAAAAAAGATAGCAATACACTATTTATTAAAGAAGGCATTGCTCAAAAAGAGGCATTTGTAGGAGTTAAAGAGTTAGCTATTGAGTTAATTAAGCAGTTAGGAAGAGATAGATTATACAATATTTTTTTACCATCTGGTACAGGAGCAACAGCACTTTTTTTATCCAAAGCCTTAAAGCTAGAAAAGGCTGATAATTTTAGGGTATATACTTCGCCAACTGTTGGCACTAAAGAGTATTTAATAGAGCAATTTTTAGAGTTAGAGGAGTCTAAAGATTACTTTCCTATAATTATAGATAGCAAAAAAAAGTACCATTTTGGTAAACTATATAAAGAGTTTTATCATATTTGGTTAGAATTACGACAAGAGTTAAATTTAGAGTTTGATCTTTTATATGACCCTAAAGGATGGATTACTCTATTAGATAATAATTTACTTAATTCTAATTTGGTGTATATTCATCAAGGTGGTTTACTTGGTAATAGTACAATGCTAGATAGATATAGAAGAAAATATGGAGATATAGATGAAAATTATTAAAACAGATGATAGCAACTTTAAAGAGGATTTTAAAGAGCTTTTAAATCGTGGTAAAATGGATATAGAGGGTGTAAGTTCGATAGTCTCTTCGTTATTAAAAGAGATACAAACAGATGGTAATAAGGCACTAAGAAGTCAAATTGCAAGATTTGATAGATGGGAGCCTAAAGAGGATAGTCAACTGCAAGTTAAAGCAGAAGATATGAAAATAGCTTATGACTCAATAGATGCAAATCTTAGAGATGCTTTACATTTAGCTTATGACAGAATAGAAGATTACCACAAAAAGCTTATGCCAAAAACTTGGATGGATAGCGACGAAAATGGCACAATTTTAGGGCAAAAAGTAACACCAGTTGATAGGGCAGGACTATATATTCCTGGAGGAAAAGCAGCATATCCAAGTTCGCTTTTAATGAATGTTATTCCAGCACTTGTAGCTGGTGTAGAAGAGATTGTAGTTTGTACCCCAGCTCCAGATAATGAGTTAAATGAGCTTTTGCTTGCAGCGTGCCATTTGTGTAAAGTTAAAAATCTATTTAAAGTTGGTGGAGCTTCGGCTATTGGAGCAATGGCTTATGGGACAGAAACAATTCCAAAGGTAGATGTTATAACAGGTCCAGGTAATATTTTTGTTGCAACTGCTAAAAAGTTAGTTTATGGCGAAGTTAATATAGATATGATTGCAGGACCTAGCGAAATAGGTATTTTAGCAGATGAGAGTGCTAAAGCTAACTATTTGGCTATAGATTTATTAAGCCAAGCAGAACACGATGAGATGGCAAGCTCTATCTTAATTACTACAAGCGAAGAGTTAGCTAAAGATGTAAGCCTAAAAGTAGAAGAGTACCTTGGCGAGTTAAGCAGAGAAGAGATTGCTAGAAAATCTATAGATGAAAGAGGTGCAATTATTGTAACTAAGAGTATGCAAGAGGCAATAGATTTAATGAATCAAATAGCACCAGAGCACTTAGAAGTAGTTACAAAAGAGCCTATGGAGTTATTAGATAGCATTAAACACGCAGGTGCAATATTCTTAGGCGAATATACACCAGAACCTATAGGAGACTATATTGCAGGTCCAAACCATACCTTACCAACAGGAGGTACTGCAAAATTCTACTCTCCACTAAGTGTAGAGCATTTTTTAAAGAAAAGCTCAATTATAAACTTTAGCCAAAAAGGGATTAAAGCTATTGGCAAAGAGTGTGCTCTAATTGCAGATACCGAAGGTTTAACAGCTCATGCAAAAAGCGTAAGAGTTCGCTTAGAAGATTAGAAAAAGCTTAATCTTCTAACTTTAGCTCTTTATCCATCCACTCTTGCATCATTCCAAGTTGCATACCTATTAAGTCTATATCGGCTCTTTTTGCATTTGGAGATGGTAGCCAATTTGCTACAAAATCGTCGCAAGCAGACTTATTTACGCTATCTACAAGATACTCTGCATAATCTCTAACATTATCAACTTCTACTTTTTCACCAGTTTCGCTGTTAGAGATTTTAATTAAAAAACCATCATCTGTAGATTCTATTTTAGCATCTATTCTAAGTAGCGCTCTACCTTTATTTGCTTTTGGTTCTTGATATGCCATAATTTACCTTTATTAAGTTTATAAAATTATAACATAAAGCTTTGAGCAAAGAGCCCAAAGTTTAAAAAATAGTAAATTAAGTAGTTACTATTAATATCCATTTATCATTAAATTAACATCTACAGGTCCAATTTTAACTCTTTTATGAATTAATCTTGGATTTGGTGCTGTATATATTGGTTTAGGCATAGGTTTATTTATTGGTCTTGAGTAAATCTCTCTTTTTGGCATTGGTGTTACACCTCTTTTTAGTTGTATAGTTTGCCTATTAGTTAAACCACTATTTAGATTAGTTGCTTTTAAATTTAGCTCTAAATTTCTAAATCTATTATTGCTAGAATTGTAGTTATAGCCTCTAATTGTAGCATTTACTACTAAGCCTCTTCTATTCCAAGAGATGTGCAATTTATTACCATATAGCTTTGCTCTAGCTACACCTAAAGGTTTTATACCATTTCTGGTTTTTCTCCAAGCTCTAACAAATAGTTTGCCATCTACATCTCTTATAACTACTCTTGAGAGTGCACTAAATCTGCTAGTACTTCTAAATTTACCGATATATCTTTTTCTTATGCTCTGAATTGGTCTATTTTTTGTAAAGATAAAACTTTTAGTATAAACCTTTTTCTTATTTGTATAGATTTTTTTCTCTACAACTTTTATTTTATTGCTATTTATAGGTCTTATATATAGTACTAAATTTTTTGGTCCAAAACCCCAAGCTTCGTATAGTCCAGATTGAAGTTGTGTAGCTTGTTTGCTCTTTAGTGTAAATACTTTTGCCCCTCTTTGTATGCTAGGGCGTACTCTTGTACCTTCTATCTCTAATTTAATAGGGTCGTTATAGCTAGAGTCGCTTCTGTTTATCCAAGTGCCATTATAGTTAAATCCAAATGCATATGCTGCAAATATAGTTAATAGTAAAATTACTCTTTTCATTATTGCTCCTTAATATTTATATATTGCAATACTATATAAAAAGCGTGAAGAAATGGTGAAAAATATTAAGCAGCTTTTACTTTTTTAAAAATTAAAAAAAGTAACATCGATATAGCAGATGTCATAATAATAGAAGCTCCAGAGGTTATATCGAATTCGTAACTTATAAATAGACCTGTTATGGTAAAAATAGTTGAGATAATAGATGCTTTTATCATCATCTCATAAAGCGAGTTACTTATAAGTTCTGCTATATATGTTGGTATGCTCATAAGAGCAATTACTAAAATTAAACCTACAACCTTAATGGCAACAACAACAGTTAGAGCCGAAAGTATTAAAATTGCTATAAAGAAACCTTTAGAATTAATGCCTCGCAAACTTGCATATTCGCTATCGTAAGATACTGCTAAAATTTCTCTATAAAATATATGAATAAAAAGTACTACAACAACTAATAATATTCCCATAAAAGTTAAGTCGTTATAATCTACTGCCAATATAGAGCCAAATAGATAACTCATTAAATCTACATTGTATCCACTTGTTAAATCTACAAATATAATACCAATTGCCATACCAACAGCCCATATAACACCAATAAATATATCTACTCTCTCTCGCTGATTAAAACTAATAAGTGCAATAACAATAGCACTAAGTGTAGCAAAAACAGATGCTCCTAAGAATATTGGTAAGCCAAAATATATAGCTAAACCTATTCCACCATAAGAGCTATGTGCAATGCCCCCTGCTAAAAAGGTCATTTTATTTACAGATATAAGGCTGCCTACAACCCCTGTTATTATACTAACCATAACAGCTGCCATTAGTGCATTTTGAATAAAAGTATATTGTAGTATATCACCCATTTTTCTCTCCTAACATCTGCATTAGCTCTACTTCGCAAAAGTGCTCTTTTTCGTTTAGTGTGAATTTATTAGAGTTAATTTCGTGCATATAGCCACTTCTGTTAATATAAAGTACTCTATTTGCATATTTAGATATTACAGTTAAATCGTGTGTAACTACTATGATTGTAATAGTTTCGTTTAATTTTTTAAGTAGAGTATATATCTCTTTTTGTCCATTTACATCAATACTAGAAGTAGGCTCATCTAAAATTAAAAGTTTTGGATGCGAACAGATAGCTCTTGCAATCATAACTCTTTGGCGCTGACCTCCAGATAGATTTGCTATTTTGGTATGCAAAAACTCACCCATACCCACCTTTTCTAAGCTATGCTTTGCGCACTCTATCTCTAATTTACTATATTTAAAGCTAAGTAGAGTGTTTAATCTTTTATGTTTAGCTCCATTTCCCATCATAACAACATCTAATACAGTTATTGGAAACTCTAAATTTATATTTGTATTTTGAGGCACATAGCCAATATCTAAACCATTCTTAACTTCGTAAGATAACTCTAACTTGCCCTTCGTAGGTTTTAAAATTCCTAGAATATTTTTAATTAAAGTAGATTTTCCACCACCATTAGGACCTGTAATTGCAAAAAAATCTCCACTATTTACAGTAAAGTTTATATTATCTAAGACAAAATCTTTTCTATATTTATAATATAAATCTTTTACCTCTAATAGCTTCATTTAAATCCTTTTTATTATTATAGCAAAATTATAAAATCTCTTTTGCTAGATACTCGCCTGTGTAACTTTTGCTCTTTTTATAATTTTTTGCTAACTCTAGTGGTGTGCCTGTTGCGATTATTTTACCACCTTTATCGCCGCCTTCTGGTCCCATATCTATTATATAGTCGGCATTTTTTACCATATCTAGGTTATGCTCTATTACTACTACGGAATTTCCTACCTCTACTAAGTGTCTAAGAACTCCTGTTAATCTATCTACATCTGCAAAGTGTAAGCCTGTTGTTGGCTCATCTAGTATATATAGAGTTTTGCCTGTATCTTTTCGACTTAACTCTTTAGCTAGTTTTATTCTTTGTGCTTCACCTCCACTTAGCGTTGTAGCATTTTGCCCTAGTGTTATATACTCTAATCCAACATCAATAAGTGTTTTTAGTTTTATTGCGATAGCTGGTATTGCTTTAAAAAACTCCATCGCCTCTAGCACACTCATATTAAGTACTTGCGATATATTTTTACCTTTATACTCTACCTCTAGTGTTTGCTCGTTGTATCTTGTTCCTTCACATGCATCGCACTCTACTAATACATCTGGTAAAAAGTGCATCTCTATTTTGATTTTTCCTTCTCCTTGGCACTTTTCGCATCTACCACCTTTTACATTAAAGCTAAATCTACCAATTTTATAGCCTCTAAGTTGTGCCT